>CAZGQB010000006.1:0-21934 GCA_964527055.1 uncultured Sulfuritalea sp. | reverse complement strand
TCTCTCATCCCATCATCGGCGTCAATACCTTCCTCAACCCGCACGGCTCGGGCGTGGCCAGCGAGATCGAGCTGGCGCGATCGACCGAAGGCGAAAAGCAGTCGCAGCTCACGCGCCTTGCCGATTTCCAGAAGCGCAACGCCGGCCAGGCCGAGGCCTCGCTGGCCAAGCTGCGCCAGGCGGTGATCGACAACAGCAACGTCTTTGCCGTGATGATGGAGGCCGTGCGCCACTGTTCGCTGGGGCAGATCTCCAACGCGCTGTACCTAGTGGGTGGGCAGTATCGGCGCAGCATGTAAGAGTCGGCGCTGGCGGTACGGCGATTCGGCTGCAAGCAGTTACGGTTTCTTCTGCCTGTTTCGCCTACGCCTTGGTGGTCGAGCCGCCGCCGCGTTTGGCGTGCGCTTGTCCAGATCGAGCGTCATCTCGCGCGCTTGCGGAAGGTTGAATTCCAGCATGCGTTCGAACAGAGCCAGTCCCGCCGATCGATGGGGTTCCCCCATGTCCTGCAGAGTCAGGGCGACAGCCAGTAGGGGCTCGCTACCCGAGTACCACGACGTACCCATGTTCGCCATGGCCTCGCCGACCTGGTCGAGAAGAGCATTGGTCAGGCGCGCGACTCGATCCGGCTCGAAACTCACCAGAGCCTCCAGATGTTCGGCCAGATACTCGGCTCGTCGATCCTGCAATAGCGTGGGGTATTCGCACAGGGCATCGAATAATTCACGAGTTGGTCCGTCGGGAAGGAAGGAATTGCACAGGAAAATGCCGCCGAGGGCGTGCCGAACTTCCTCTTCCGGCGAAGCAAGCAATGGCAGCAAGTAGGTGTGGGCAAGCGTGCGATGATTCGACTCGGACCAGAGATGGACTATGGCATACACCATGCCGAGACGCTGTTCGCCGGACGCTTCTTCGGTCGAGTCCAAGGTCGCTACTACAAGCGCCCGTACCCAATCCTCTCGCGGAAACAGTGCATGGCGCACCATGAGCAGTTCGCCGCGACCCTGGGCGCCATCGTTCCCTGCGCGGCCCATGATTTCCAGCCAGTGATGCGCATTCTCCATGCTGATCCAATGCTGAAGGTAAGCCATCAAGTGGACGCCTTGCAGGGAGCCGAGCACGGCGGGATAGGCAGTGAATAGACGGTGAAGAAAGGCTTGCGCCTGCACCGCATCGGCGTTGTTGAGCCAGCGCAGGTAGCGCCACGCTACCGAGGCCCAAACACGAGGCGATTCGCTTCGCGACAGGTGGGCTTCCAGGATGCGCAGCCAGCGGTCGACGAGGGGTGGTGTCGGAATCAGGCAAGCCTTGGACAAGGCGGCGAGGATAGGGAAGTTGCCGGAGGGCATCAGGATCATGCCACCACGCGTCCAAAGGAGACTTTCCTTCCGTTCGCGGACGGACTTCTCTTCGGCAATGTCTTCCGATGCCGGATCGACGGAGACCAGCCAACTTTCCAGCAGGTCCAGCAGGGTGTCGGGTAAGGGATGGACTTTGTCGACGGCGGTCTCTACGGTAGCAGCGCAGGCCCGGCGGAACTGGGCGCCGGCATGGCCATTCGCAACAAGTTCCTCGATCAAGACGTAGATCGCGTTGCGGTCGTAACCTGCTTTGACGAGATTTTCCAGCACATTACTGACGGGTATTTCGTTGCGGCCAGGGGGTAGCGCTCGGACCAGGTGTACCACTCGCTCGACATCGGTTTCCGCAAGGCGAGCAAGTTCCCGTCCCGCCTGAATGGCACCACCCTTCATCCGCTCACGTGGATGGTCCCATTGGTGCTCATCGGTAAGCTCTTCGAACAAGTTGAGAATGTCCTCATCCTTGGCCTTTTGCATCTGTTCGGCGCTGACGGGACTGCCAATCGTATGAATACCGGACATCCATGCGTCCCTGTCTTCCAGCTCGGGGAACGCTCGTTCCTCTTCCATGATCAGGCGCAATGTCGCCCGGCTCAATCGATCCCTCGGCAGCGCTCGCAGCAGGCGCAGACGGTGCTCCCTGTCCCAACGCAAACGGCGATGACGGGTTGCCGCATCATCGCTTGGATCGGCACGATAGCGGTGCCAATTCACAATGGCCCCTTCCAAGCGTTCGAACTGAGTGTCGGTCAAGTGCGGAACGATCGCCTGAATCAGCTCCCGGCTGTTGCGATGGGTATCCGAATAGGGACCAAGCACCAGCCGCCGGGGATCGGCGCATAGAAATTCGAGCGCGACGGTGCAGTGCGAGGCGGCAAGCGTAACCAGTCCCTTGGCCAGCAGACGCTGGACCAGCATCGAATCCTTGTCTGCGTTCGCTTCGAGGAAGCGCAAAAAGGCTTTCGCGTCCGCTCCCGCCCATACGGCTACGGCTTTTGCCATGGCCTCCAGCAGGGGCCGTTCCAGACGCGTATCTTCGTCGTCGTCCAGATGATCGATCAGTGCATGGCATTCGCGGTAGCCGACAACGAAGGGGTGAACTTCGGCGGCAACGGTCTCCAGCATGTCGCAAAAGAGCGGCCAGATCGCCTCGACAAATCGCCCCGGTGCCGCCTCGGCGATGGCGGGAAGGTCGTGTAGATCGCTGCTCTCCAGCAAGAATGTCGTTTGCTTCAGGATCGGAGGATCGGAGGCCTCGTCGGTAGTCTCGGCATCGTCGGCAGCAACCTTCTGACCGGTGCGCCACTTCTGTGCCAGCCAGGCAGCGACCAGCCGCGGCGCTTCAGCCGGCAACGCTGCGCTCACTATGCTGGCGCCATGGCCCATGTCCCATGGCGCCAAGTCCATTCGTGCCGCAATGCGCTCCAGGCGATCCACCCAAGCGACATCCCGAGGCGCGATGGCACCCATGGCGAGGAGGCGCCAACTCAATTCGTCCTTGTCGGGATAAGGCAGCCAGTGGGCGTCCACCAGGGCAAGCACGGCGTCGGGCGCAAAGCTCAAGGCTCTGTCCAGAAGGGGCTGGACGCTGGCTGCTTCCGCTACAGGCCGCACCATTAGTATGGGCAGGTGCATGGGCTGCAGTGCTTCGAACCACCCAGAACTCCCCACCGCCACATTGAGGAATCGCCGTTGGAACCACGTGTCGTCTAAGTTCTCGAACATAATTTGCCGCTCATCGCGCAGCGGCGTGGATTGGCTGCCGAGGAATTCGACCAACAGCATGCGTAGATGCCGCCGGATGTCGGCTGCCCAGAGCCGTTTCAATTCGTCCTGATAACGATCCGGGTCCACACGACGAAGGTAGATCAGCGCATGCCAAAGTTGCGGCCGAATGCGCAGACTGGCCTGCTTGGCCAGTACGTTCGCCGTGAGGCTACCGGCGTCGTCGAGGAAGCCGCGGGCACGGACGAATTCGTAAAGCGTCTGGTGGCGGAAGGCAACCCGCCCGCCTCCTTCTTCGAGGATCAGCAACCCATCGGCTGCCAGGTTCTGGATCAGCGCATATCTGTCCTCGAACGATGCGAGAGGTAGCCAGAGCGTTTCCCGCTCTGCCATGCGTTGGGCCAGCGCCAGTAACAATGATGCCTTGGTCATGCCATCAAGACCGGCCAATACTTTCCTTTCCCACTGCACCTGGAGCAAGCCTTGAAAGCCGTTGGCCAAGCTGTTTTCATCATCTCCCGACAGCAGGGAAAGAAAGGTGTCCAGGGCATGGGGTGAGCGCAGCGTTTCCTTGATGTCCGGATTCCATGCTCCGGCTTGAACGCCCCTGGTGCCCAGGATTGCGGCGACTTCATCCCAGGCGGGGAGTGTCAGGGTCAGCACCTCGGCATCCAGGTTGCGCAGGCTCGGGTCGTGTCGCCGCTCGAATTCCCGGCAGCTTGCCACCACATGCACATTGGGTATGTCGTCGAGATCGCGGATCAAATTCAGCAGCAGGCGCAGGCGCGAGGAGTGCTGCACAACCAAGTCGGCCAAGGCGTCGAGCTGATCCACCAGAACGAGTACCGGCCCTTGCTCGGCCAGTGCCTGCACGGTGGCAAGAACAGTCTGTGGCAGGCCCAGATAGTCCGCAAGGGCTCGCGACGACAATATGTCGTCCGGCAGCAGGTCGGCCTTGATGCCCAGTACGGGCATTCCCGTCGCTTGCATCTCCAGCCCAAGCCGGGCAAGCAAGGCCGACTTGCCGCAGCCAGGCTCTCCCAGCAGTAGCGTCAGGGAGCATGCTTCCGCCCCGATGCGCTGGCGAAGCGTTTCCAATTCCGGCCGTATGAGCCATTTCCCGCCGGGCAAGGTGGAGGGCCAGGAAAGCAAGTCGCGGGAGGCGCGGCGCAGCGGATCGCGCAGGGTCGCAGTGTCCGGTTCTTGCCCGAGCTTTTTCAGCTCGTTCGCCAAGCCCGCGCGCAGCATGGCAATCAGGCTCGTTTTGTCGGAGAAGCGCCCCGGCCGAACTGCATTGGAGACTTCGGTATGAAACGCGTCCAGTGCGCCCATTTCCAAAGGATCGTGGATATCCGAGCGGTCGACGTCGGATATGGCGGATCGTTGCAACGCAATCCGGGGCAAGTTGCAGGCACCCGCCCGGCGGAATTCCAGATGGGTGATGGACAGGTTTTCCGGATTGTTGCTTTGCGGCCGATATCCATAGTGGTAGCTGAGAATCAACAAATAAATGTCACAGCCCTCGATGTCAGCGGAGCAGCTTTCAACGACGGATTTGCTGTCTGGACTGTAGCTGTCGACTGCCTCGTGTCCGTTGCCCTCCAGCCAAGTCTTGACCGCTTCGCATTCCAACGCGAGATCGAGACGAGTGGCGGAAATATAGACTTTGGCCATTGCCGGATCAGATCGATTGCGGCTGTCGTACGGATATCACTGCGAGGTCATGCGGCTTCGCAGCGCTGCCACAAGATTGTCCAGATCCGCTGGGTTCTCTCCACGGCCGCGCCGCGCTGCGGCGCTCCACCGCATAACGCACTATGGGCAGCAAGGCTGCCTGGCGCAGATCGCGGGCCGCCCTCAATTCCATCCGGGTCACGGCGTTGAAGCCAGGGTAGGGATCGGCGGGTAGATCGGCAACGCGCTGTACGAGATGGGGCAGTACCGGCGGAGCATGTGACCGTTGGCGCGGGAGGTTCGCTGATACTTCAATGCGAACGGCTTGCAGCTTTCGGGCAGCGAGGCGCTATTGGAGTAGCAGGGCTCGCACCGCGACAACAGTGCAGCAAACTACAGGTCATAGTAGTGGCCCCTAACAGGCTGTTGAAATTCTCAAAATATGCTACTCATCGCGATTCATATGACATATATGCAAAATGCGAACTATAGTAAATCAATAGGTTACGAGGTTCGCCTTGGTTGCCAATGTCATGTTTTGGGTCTATTGGGTCGAATTTCAACAGCCTGCTAACCTTTGCGTGCCATTTAAGGAAGACCTCGTTTAGTGCAACCTTGTCCTGCTTCTTCCATTTGCCTACCGGAAGCGTATGCACGAAGATGTCAGTGACTCCGGCATCGAAGACGCCGCCGACCACGCCCTCCTCGCGGAATATCAGCAAAGGCAGGCCTAGACCGAACATGATGCCTGCCTCCAGGTGGTTCCAGGGCGTTGGGATGGAAAGTGGCTGCGCCTTGTCGATTTGTCGTTCCTGTGGGGTATCAGGCTTCACCTTCCCTTCGGTCACCCGTATTTGTTCGAAACCGAGGATGACCCCTCCGGAACAGTGTTTCGCTATGACATGCACCTCGCGCAGCGGGTACTCGGTCGGATAATCTGATCGCCCCAGGGCGCGCGCTTCAAGATTCAGGCTGTCAAGCCTGTTGACGATTTCGCTGCGAACTCTCTCCTGAGCGGAACTCAGGGATGTTGGGCTTGAGACGAAGATCGGTATCTTCATGGCAATGTGGGTTCAGGTTGATCTGCCGGTAGCTTAGCTGACATTGATGTCGCCTATTCTCGTTGGTCTGTTGGGACGGCTGCAAGCGCTATTTGGCCGCATTCGCCGTCAACGAATCCAGGGCCGCCCTGACCTCTCTCGAAACCTTGCTGTCGCGGAGCAATCCCGCCGGCGCTTGCAACTGTTTCAGGGTCGAATCCCGCTCCCCCGCTCCCCCCATGCGCCGGAACAGATCCCGGTAGCGGACCGCCAGGCCGTCGCGTATCGCGGGGACGGTCAGCGCTTGCGCGCTGCGCCCGTCGAGGCAGGCCCACAGCGCGTCGATGCGTGCGGCGTCGATCTCGGCCACGGCGTGGAAGAACTTGCGGTCTTCGGCGAAGCGTCGCCGGGCGTTGGCGATGGCGGCTTGCAGCAGCCAGGCGAGGTCGGGCTTGTGCGCGTCGAACTCGCTGGTGTCGCCGCGCGCGGCGAGCAGGAAGTCGGCGTCCAATGCATTGAGCAAGGCGCGATAGTCCCATTCCCCGTTGCGCAGCGCGCTGTGCGCGGCGGCCTTCCAGTAGGCGAGCTGCATGTTTCGCAGGCATTCGTCGATGGTTGGGTCCGCGGCGCGGCGCTGTGTCTGCAGCGCACGGCGCTTCCAGTACGAGGCCAGCAGTGAGCCGCGCTCCACCGTGACGCCGATGTCCATGAGATGGCTCAGCCGATCGACGCCGCTCTCCAGCCAGGCATGACCTGTGCCGCGCTCTTTCTCGTCCTTGCTGTCGATGAGTTCGGCGCCTTCGCGGATTTCCAGGTTGGCAAGCTGTTCCAGCGTCTTCAGGCCGGTCTCGGCATCTTCCATCTCCAGGGCAGCGCGATAGCGTTCGATGGCGTGCCCGCGCTCGCCGAAGTCGGCCCAGACGCTGCCGAGCCGTTCGAGCACTGTCGCGCTGCGCAGTCCGGGCTTGCGCGCGGCGGCCTCGATGGCCTCCAGGCGTTTCCTGTAATAGCCCTTCTTGTCGGGGGCGGTGGCGCCTTGCAGGCGGGCGGCCAGCATGTCGAGGTCCGCCAGCAGGTGGCTGGCGTGAATGTAGTCTTCGACCTTTTCGTCGCTGCTCCTGGTATCCGGGAAGCGATAGCGTTCGTCGCCGTAGGCCTGGTAGGCGCCCCAGGTGTTGCCGGCGCGATGCTGCCCGTAGGTTGCGGCGCGCGCGCTCTTCACCGCCGCGCCGAAGGGCTGGCCGCCGAACATGGCGCCGTAGAAGGCTTCGGCGAAGCAGCGCGCGGCGGCGTCGTCCACGGCCCAGCCGGAAGCGATGACGGCCTTGCAGCCCATCTCGATGAACTGGGTGGCGAGGCCGGCGGCGAGCTCGCCCCAGCGCGGCTTGGCGTCCTCGTCCATCTTGCCGAGATGGCAGCAGTTGAGGAAGACGAACTCGGGGACATGGCGCAGCTTGGCAACCTGCGCCGGGGTCAGCACCGAATCGGGGCCGAGCACCATGCCGGTCTGGCCGTGCTTGTCGTTGACCACGCCGTGCGCGGCGAAATGCAGGAAGCGGTAACGCTCGTTGAACAGCGCCTGGTAAACCTGGCTGGGGTTTGCCCGGTAGATGTCGACCACGGCGCCGATGCCATTGGCCTTGAGCAGGCGGGTGACGCCGCGCGCCTCCTCCTCGGCGCCGGGCAGCGGGTCGAATCCCGAATCGGTGTCGCCAACGACCAGGGCGCGGTCGTCCATCACCAGCGGCACGCGACCCCGGCCGTGCGTCGAGGCCAATTGGCGCACGATCTCGATGCGCACCGCGAGCGGTTCGACGTCCGGGTTGCCGGTATCGCGCATCAGTTCCCAGGGATAGGCGGCGGCCGCGGCATCGACCGACATGATCAGGCTGCGCACCTCGCCGACGGATTCCTTCATGCCGTTGGGCACCATCAGCTCGAACAGCGCCCGCGAGACGCCGCGCTGGTCCTGCGTGGACCCGGTGGCCGAGGCGAGCAGCGCGTCGACCGCGCGGCGCTGGTCGGCTTCGGCGCTGACTTCGTTGCGTGCGCGGTCGCTGATCACGGTGAAGCTCAAGCCGCCGGTCTTGTCGTCGGCAAGCACATGGACGCGGAAGGCGCCCGGCTGGCCGCCACTGGCGAGGCAACGCCCGCGGAAGGCGCCGGCGCCGCTGCGCAGGCGGCCGTCGAAGCGCAGCGTCGCGCCATGGCGCCGATCGGCCGCGAGTTCGCGCAGCGCCAGCGCGGCGCCGACGGCGCGGTCCTCCGATTCCTCGAAGACGGTGAGGCGGCTGATGCGTCCGGCGAATCCGGCATCGGCCAGACGCCGGTTGGCGCGGCGCAAGGCCTCGACCAGGCACTGCACGCCGACTTCCAGCGTCAGGCCGACGTAGCCGGTGCCGACCAGCAGCGCGCTTGCCGCCAGGCCATCCGCGTCGCCGGCCTCGGCCGGGCATTGCATCCGGTTGCGCGCGTACTCCAGCAGGCCGTTGCACAGCGCCTCGACCAGCGCGCCGGGTGTCAGCTCGCCCACGGCCCCCAGCCCGACCACGATGGCGCCGCTCGGCTTGCCGCGCGGGTCGGGGTGGCGGAAGACCATCGCATCGTCGGGCTGGGACGGGTAGCGGCCGAGGGCATGGGTCTTGGCGAGCTGTCCGCCAAGGTGGCCGTCGAGGAAGCCGGCCGTGCCGCGCAGGCCGTCGTTGGCATAGGCGCCGATCAGCACCGGCGCGTCGGCGCTGGCGAGGCTGCCGTGCACGATCTCGATATCCACGATGGATTCCGGCGCCGCCTTGGGCCGCCGGCCGGGTCGGCCGCCGCCGGTGGCGGCCGCCAGGATTTCCTCGGCGCTGGGGTAGAGCGCGTTGCCGCGCAGGCCGCGGGCGCGGAACACCGGCGCCGCCGCGCCACGCGTGCCGCGCGGCGTGCGCGAGAGGGCTGGCTGGGCGGTGTCGCCGCGCTCCAGCAGCTCGCGATAGCCCTCGAAGGCGTCTTCGTGGTTGGCCAGGTCGCCATGCACGGCATCGACGTACCACGTCGCCACGCCTGGCGGAATGCCCGTCGCCCAAGGCACCCGGCCGTCTCCGTCGTCGGTGCAGCCGATTTCCACCTGGCCGTCGACGATGCGCACTGCGACCGGCGTTTCCGCCCTGCCGGCGACGTAGAGGGTGCGCTCGGCATCCAGCCCGGCCTGGCGGATCTGTTCGATCGCCACCCGTGCCTTGTCCAGAGGATCTTTCAGAGGCGGCACCCAGCACTGGCCCTTGGCCGAGTCGCTGTCCTCGGCGTAGAAACCCTGCCAGGCGGCGGCGTCGAAGTAGTCCACGCCGTCGCCGGCCTTGCCGTTGTCCCCGGGCCAGGGCAGAAGCTCCAGCACGCCCGGGAAGTCGCGCACGATTTCAAGGAACTCCTTCATGTCGTGCTTGAAGTCGAACCAGCGCTCGATCATCTGCACGAAGTCGTCGCGCGCCAGCAGCACGGCGGCGATGGCGTGGGAACCGTTGTTCGGCGTGCCCAGTTGTAACAGGCGGCTGCCGGGGATGGCCTTGAACGCCGCCCAGCGGGTGTGCAAGGCGAGGCGCGCGACCAGGCCGCCCATCGAGTGGGCGAGGATGCGTAGCGGCTGACCGCGCGCGCCGGCGTCGGCGATGGCCTTGTCGAGTTCCTTGCCGAAGCGCGCGGCTTCAGCGGTAATCGACAGCCGCCAGTCGTAGGCGAAGGGCCGTACTTCATGGCTTTCGGCCAGGTGGTTGGCCAGCGCTTCGTAATTGCGGTCCATCCAGCCGTCGGCGGTGACGCCGCTAACGCCGGCCTTGAGGCGGTCCATCTCCCCCGCCCACATGTTGATCGGGTCGAACCAGATGCGATCCTTGCCGATCTGCAGATGGCTGCCCATGATGCCGGGCAGCATCAGCACGATGGGTGCGTTGTCCTTGCGCTTGGGCTTGATGCCGCCGCGGCTGATGGCGGCGCGCGAAGGCCCGTCGAGTCGCTCGAAGTCGCTGTCCTTGCCTTCCAGCGCGGAAAGCAGCGGCCCGGCGCTCTCGTCGCGGCGGAAATAGCTGAAGTGGGTGACCTCCGCCCCGCGCACAGCTTTTTGCAGGACGCCCTGGCGCCGCCGCGCGCCGCCGCTCATCGAGGGCGTGTTGACCACCAGGTCGGTTTCGCCGCCGTAGAACACTTCGGACAGGCAGTCGCCCAGCCAGGGCAGCAGCCCCTCGCCGGCGAAGTCGCCGGCCACCACGTGCAGCGGCGGGTCGATCTCGACGCCGGGCGCGTTGAGCAGCTCCACCAGCGGCGAATCCGGCATCATCGCTTCGAGCCCCGGCAGCACCGTCGCGTTGCAGCGTTCCTTGACCACCGCGAGCAGGAAATTCTTGAACAGGCCGAAGCCACCGGCCACCGGGGCCAGCGCCGGCAGGGCCGCGCTGGCGGAATCCAGCCCCGTGCCGACAAGATTGAGCATCGCGCTGGCCCAGCGGTCGAGGCGGCCCGATGCCAGCGTCGTGCCGCGCGCCGGGCAGGCGACGCGCACGAAGCGCTCGACGCGGATCTTGCGCTTAAGCAGCTCGCGGTTCAGTTCGCGCAGCCGCGCCGCGTCTTCGGCGTGGCCATCGCGCCCGGTGCGCCGTGCATGTTCGAGGAAGCGCGCGATGTCCTCCTCGGCGAAGGGCTCGCCGTCCTGGCGGTTGGCGCGTGCCAGCAGCTCGCCGACCATGCCGCCGCGCGAATGGCTGACGATGTGCAGCCGTGCGCCCTTCGGCAGCGTCCTGGCCAGGGCCAGCGCGTTGGCGATTGGGCTTTCGGTCAGGCTGCGGTGCTCGAAGGCGAAGATGCGCGGCCCGTAGGCCTTGACCAGCCGCGCCAGGCTGGCCGCGCCGGCCCACAGGTCGCCGAAGCTGCCGGGCGTCGACGAGGCGGTGCCGTGGATCAGCAGCAGGCTGGGTTCCGCCACCGCCGGCAGCGCCTCGACCTGACTCAAGGCAAGGCGGTCGGTGGCGCAGCGGTACAGCCCGTTGCGGTTTTCGAGCGCGGCGTCCTGGTAAGTCCCCGCCGCAACCAGGGCCGTCATCCCCGCCGGGCCTTTGCGGTAGATGCGCAGGCTCTTCAAGGCCCACGCACCGAGGCCGTCGCGCGCCGCCGCCGCCGGTGCGCGCGCGCCGGCCAGCCGGAGCACGGGGCCGACATCCAGAACGCCCGGCGCGCCGGCACCGCGCTTGGTGGCCGTGCCTAGGTAGCGCCCGGCATCCTCCGCCGCGACCAGCAGGCGCGTGCCGTTGGCCAGTTCCAGTTCCAGCACGGCATCAGGCGCCAGGGCTTCGGGCGTCTCGGCCTTCGCCGCTCCGCGCGCCAGGCCGCCGATGGCGTAGGTCTCGGTCGTCCATCCGGCGGGGGCGGCAGGGGAATCGCCGGGGGTGCCGGCGATGCGCAATTCGATGTGGGCGGGTGGCTTCTTCATGGAAAGATCCTTTGCATGGCAAGTACTTGTGGGCGGCTTGCTGCAGTTCTGATTTTTCAACGTTCGGTCATGGCGTTTCGTAGTGCGACATCCATGGCCAAAGTTCATCCGACTTTATCTTTTGTCCGATGAACTCATCCTTCCATGCCTTTTCGTTGTTGTTGCATGCCGATCTAATGGTGTCGAAGCTCATGGATATGGCGTCTCGCTTCCATGCGTCAGCCTGCTCGAGTTGGGTGCGGTCCAGCCAGAGCCAGAAGCGTCGATCAACGCACCGAAGAAACAGGCGGAAGTCAGCCCAGGCTTCGCTGCGGTCTGTGCGTTCCAGGAATCTTTCGAACCAGGTTTGCGCCCAGAAATTTCGTTGATTGCGTCGATTGGAAACCTCTGCGAGATCGCGCAGCCAACAATCGCCATGCTCGGTCATCCAAGCGGTCAGGCGCCCGCAATCGACTGGCTGGCTGGAAAACCCTAGCAAGACAAGCGCGCGTGCATGGTCGAACACGTCGTCAGATTCAAGCCACCCATCGACCAATCGGCGCATACGATCAGGGCGCTTGCTGTAACCAGACATGAGCGCAAACTCGAACAGATCGAAATCGCGGACCGCCGCATTTGCCTCGCCGAGGATGACCTGTTCCACTTCCGGCGAATCCGGGGCAGCGAAGATGTCCATTTGGAGGAGCGGCAGGTCGAGATGGCCATCGACGATCTTGAAGCCTCGATTGGCTGTCAGGGCCTCAAAAAGTTCAAGCCCTTTGGGCGGGTGGATCGCAAACAACGCGGAACAAAGCGTTTCGTAGAAACCCCGGCACAAGCTCAGTACTCGCCGTGCGTCTTGGCTGCCGCCAATGGCTGGCGCTAGCCAGTCCCGCCATGGAGTGCCGTCTAGTATCAGCAGTTTGCTCAGCTCGCCATTTCGGAAGGAGCTACTGATCCATGAGTTGCCTCGGGCTCGCTCATCCTCGGCAAGCTCGCCGAGCTGTCTGCTGAGCGAATTAAGCCTTTCGATTCTGCCATCCGTGTCAAATGCGCGTTGCAGATCCTCAAAGGATCCGGCCCCCGCACTGCCACCCCAAGTATTGTTGGCGAAGCGTACCCCTGTCGGGCTCGGGTCGCTGGCGCTGAGCCGGTCGTCCACCCGATCGCCAATCTGGGTGACACTCAATTTGACATAGGGGCTGAGCGACACAACTTCGGCCGGTGGCGTTCTGGCAACAATCCCGCGCCAGACTCGGTCGACGATTTGCGCATAGGCATTCATCTCGACTGGCAGGTAACCGCGCTGCTTGACGGCATATCCAAGCCACTCGTCCCCGATGCGCTGGGCCAGTTCTTCAAATGGAATGTTCTTGCCGTATTCCGCGAGCAGGATGCTGCCACGGTCGTTCTCGAATTCATGCTCGCGGCCGGCCCGACAGGCCCACCCGGTATCGATTATTCGCTTCGCGGCATGGACATCGGCTGCATTGATAGCGATTTCGATGCAGTAGGCGCGGGCAATCGTATCGAACTCATCGAATCGAGCCAGGAGCGCGTCACGAAGCTGAGCCTGCGGGTGTGCCAAGGTTCTGGAGAGATACCAAAGCAGGTTCGAAAGCCGCTTTTGGGCAGTTGGCGCCAAGGCATGAAGCGCATTGAGCATTTCTGGAATGCAATCGTCTTCGAGTGCCCTAAGACAAGGACCGTGTCGGCCGACATAGCCGGTGGCGTCGCCGCGTGCCAGTAGGTACCGATACTGTTCAATTGCAGGCAGGTCGAATACCACGATGGGAAAAAGGAACATCTGGGCAATTCGATCGTGCTCGCCTTCTCCCGCAAGCGCGGATTGCCATGCAGCTTGCAGCACACGTCTTTCGTCGACTCCGAGTACCGGGAAATGGTCCATCAAGCGATACGCGAGCATTCGCCGGGCCAGGTCTTCGCGTTCTGGCAATCTGAGAACGAGGGCGACAATTAGGTCTCGATAGCGGCCTACGGCATAGGCACAGAGCGCGGGCTCGATCTCTGCCAGCCCGTGGTCCTCGGCAGTCATCGACATGTGGCGGGCGACATGAGACAGGTCAATTTCTTCGCCCGCCGAATCGAGTTTGCTGCGATAGATACTTGGTAGGGCGCAGTCCGGATTGAGCGCGATTTCACTTATCTGGCGGGCAATAACGCCCCCAGGCAATGGGCCACGCTCCAAACAATCCAGATAGTTGTCCTCTGTCCATAGCCAGGCGCGAGAGCCGCAAGGATTTTCCTGGCGCAAGGTCATAAGCGGATGGACGAAGCGGAACTCCTCAGGTATATCGGCAAGCAGGCGTCGCGCTTCCTCGGTCCCAAGGTTCATCAGCAGCTTTCTGGCCGCCAGGTAGCCGATGGTGTTGCCCTTGCGACCTTCTTCGAGAAAGCCTGTTGCTGCACTGACCAACTCGTCCGAGGTTTGTGCGCACGCGGTGCGCAGCACCCATGAGAACTCGCCCTGGCTGCCGCCCATGACGGTGGCGGCGACGAGGCCGACACATAGTTCCTCGGCGTACCCTTGCCCACGGTCGTGAGAGATCACCGCGAGGGCGACCTGAGCAAGACGCAGCATTCCAGCATCTTCGATGATCTTCAAGTCGATTCCCAGCACTCTGGCCGGGCCCGGTGTTGGCGTGTGGCCCAGATGCTTCTCGACTTCCTGTCGGCCTTGGGCAAGCCGTACCTCGTCAGGTCCGAACCAGGCTTTGTAACCGCTTGGATGGACGAAGCCCAACCAGCGCCGGAACGCCTGATTCAACTCGACAGCCACCGCTTCAATGAGCCGGTGTTGCAGAAAGCCCGCCATGAACGCGTCCTGCGCCTCACGGTTGTTCGTCTCACCCCAGATGACCTCAGCCATGCGAAGGTAAGAATGGGGTTTCAGTGGCAGATAGGCGGCGATCTTTTCCAGGTCCGCTGCATCGAGATTGCGCCCGTCAATCCACGCCCGAAGCAGCGCCAGCCGCCCTGCTTCGGGAAAGTCTGTGGTGTTTAGCGCATGAAACGTGGCCATCGCACAGATGCGCACCTGGAGGTCTGATTTCGGGCAGCTCTCGATGTACGTGGCGATGAGTTCGGCGAGTTCGGCTGCCGTGCAATCTTGATGTTCCTCGACAGTATTCGCCAGGACCATGCCGAGCGCGAGCGCTAGGTGCCGCTGGCTGATTTGCATCCGTCCGTTTCGCTCGTCGATGATGCCAGCGCTGACGAGGTGCAGGCGCAAGTCAACGATGTCGCTGGTAATGCCTTGTGCCTGCTGGGAAAAGTCGGCGTTGGCGAAACGGCGTTGCTCATGTCTCTCTGCGAGTCCGACGATGAGGCAGAGCAAATCGCTGTGGCTGCACGGACGGCCCTGCTTGCGCGCGAGCATGTCCCGCCAATCCTCGTAGATCAGGCGCTCCAGGGACAGTGCCCCTTCTGCCAGGGTGTCCCTTAGCCTGAATGCCAAGTTGAAATAGCGCGGCCGTGACATCCATTGCAGAAGATCGACACCAAATTCACTGCGCGTAGCATTGCGTTGTGCGAGTGCCCGATCGAGCTCGGCATCGTCGAAAGGATCAAGCGTCCAAGGGAGCGACAAGTCATCCCGAGGGATTGCGAGTCGCCGCCAGTACTCGCTGCGGCATAGGCAGATCAAGGCAACGTGCTGTCGCCATGGTGCGGTGCGCAGCGTGTCGAACAGCTCATGCCAGCGAAGCCCGGAGCGCTCATTGAGCGCATCGACGACCAGGATGAACATAGGCAGTTCAGCATCGGATTCGGTCGCGATATCGGAAATCAGCGTGTACCAGCGCTCGGTGGACGACGCCTGGAAGTCGCCGAGAACCTGGGCCAGGATTCCGGAAACGGGCGCCTGGGTCAGGCGATGCGCAGGAGCGACGACGACCGGCACGGCAAAGCCTTCGTCGACGACTCGCTCGGCCAGCCAGTCCGCGACCGCCCAACTTTTGCCGTCGCCTTCCTCGCCGAGGAGGACAAAGGCGCGATGGTCTTTCGGCCAAGCGTTCCACCAGTCATTGAGTGCCGCACTAGCCGCGCTACGACGAACATAGGAGCGCCCGACCTCCCTGACAGCGATGTCCTGGCCGAGCGCGGCTTGGGATTGTTCGCGCGAAGCAAGGATGCCTCTTAACCGGGCGTTCAGTTGCCGAGCGCGCAGGCCGGGGCAACGGCGGTCGACGAAGTCGGCAAGCGCCAAGAAGTCGTCTTCAAAATGCGGGTCGTCGCGAATCGTCTTTGCCTGAATGTGCAAGAAATCGGCAAGCTCGGTCGGCGACTCCGGCGGTAAGCTTCCAGGCATGCCTACGCCGCCGACCGTCAGCGGCATTACGGTCAATGGTTCTCCATTCGCCCTCCTACGAATTGCTGTGACGAGTTCGTGGCGAACGAAGTCGTTCGTGCCGGCAAGGCGGGACTGATTCAGCGGTGCGACCCATCCCGGACCGACGATGCCGAGTACGATTTCAGCGTCGTGAAGGGCGCGATCCAGAACAGCCGGAAAGTTCCCGCCAACTGGAATGTCGTCGCGACCCCGGTCGAAGAAGACATTCTCCCCGCCAAAGCGCCGTGCCAGGTGATCGTAGATACGTGCAGCATAGGGACGGTCATCACCGCGGTAGCTGATGAAGATCACGGTGGACTCCGTGGCAACTGTCCCACAACGCGCTTACTGAAGGCTATATCTAAAGCCGCGGCGACGTTGCACGGCGGTTGGTCGACGCCATGGATCCGCATCAGTTCAGCGTTGCGGCTGGCGACGCGCGGAGCGCCGAGAGGTAGGCCGTGCGGTGGTGGCAACTGGCATTAGCTGCTTCGGCAACGGCGTGGCGGTGACAGATGACGATGATGGAATCACTTCTTCGCCACATTTGGGTTTGAATCGGGACCCAACGCTTCAGGGTCCTCGTGACTATCCGCTTGGAAGTTCATGGCGTGTGGTGCCTACTTGCCCAAGGAGTAGGGCACATTCTTGAAGATCGCGTTCGCATCGATGGCGGCGGGTGGCTGGCCGGATTCGGGTGGGCCGTCCTTGGTGGCGGGCTTGGTACGCGTGGCGAGAGTGTCGGCGCAGGTGGCGAGCCATGCTTGCAGGTCCTCTTTCTTGCAACCGTTGGCTGTTGGATCGAGCTTGCCGTCCTTGGTGGTGCATTTTGCCGCGATGTCAGAAAAGGCTGTTGTGGTCTGGTTGGCCAGACCGAGTATCTGTCCCTTGACCTGGACGCGGACCGCATACAAGTCCTGGTAGCCGTTTGATTCGATGATTTCCTCCTTCATGGACCGGGTGAATTGCTGGGGAGGGAAAAAGCAACGGGTGCTGATCGTGACCTTCGAATCGCTGATATTCGCCGAGTTGGTGACATCCGTTGTGACCCCATAGCTCGCCGAGATGTCCGCGTTCAGGCTGCGGAAGGTGGCCGAGAGGTCGGCGAGCTGGTCCTTGGTCAGATTGAGGCGCAGGGAAACCGCCTTCTCAATGTCCATGTCGGCGATGTAGGCCATGTGCCTGGCCTTGACGCTGAAGGTGGTAATGCCGACGTTGTCGATGAGTTCCTTGACGCTCTGCGGCGAACTGCGCAGCATGTCGAGCAGGTCGTCGCCGACATGCAAGGACACGACGCGCAAATCGCCGAACACCAGGGTACCGCTCTTGACCTCGTGTCCCTGGCCCGAGAAAGCAAATACTTCGCTGAAGAATGCGCCGAGCTTGGTTCGCTTCTCCTGCGCCCAGCGGGTGATCACGACATTGTTCTGCGCCGCCTTGCCTTTTGCGTCGGCGAGCGCCTTGCTGACTTCGGCTTCCAGCGACTTCGCTTCGTCCTGGATAGCCTTGATCGCCTTCTTGACTTCCGCGTCGACGAGTTTTCCGTCTTGTCCGACGACGGCGTCGCCGAGAAGGGCTTTTATCTGCGTCGCCTGATCGTCGGTTGCTTTGTTCGTACCGATAGTCACGGTCAGGGTTTGCGCCGCGTTCAGCCGCGTACGCGATGCGGCGAGTCCGACGGAGAGTAGTCGGGCCTGCTCAAGGCCTTCGCGGATGTCACGGACGGCCTTGGCATCGTTTGCGGCATTACCGCTCATTTCAAACTTGCGCTCGCTGACGAAACTGCGTGTTGGACTAATGCCCACCGCCATGCTCGGAGAATTCGGCTTAGAGTCTGTGAAGTCCGGTTGGTGAAACAGCAACTGGGTGCCATGCTGGGGCACGATCCCTGAGAGCGAGACAAAGGTGCTGTAGGTCAGGTATTCGCTGCTGCGCTTTGACGTCTCGTTGGTGAGAGTGTCGAAACTGGTATGGATAGGGAGCGGGCTGCATGCTGCGAGGCCAAGGGCGAGCAAGGCAGCGCCGAGCGTGGCGGATGATCCGTTTGTCTTTTCCATTTCTCATTCTCCCTTTTTGTTTTCAAGTCGGTCGCGTACGGAACGCGCCCGCCGGGCGGTTCAATCGAGTCGTTGCTGCACCAAATCGATGAGCTTGTCTTCGAACTTAGGATCGGAAATATCCGCTTCGCTCCAACTCAGGCTCGGATCCAGCCCGAACACGTTGCCTACGCCGGGACTCACAAGAGTGAGTAGCGGCTTCTTGGCGCGATGCGCATTGTTGAGTTCGGTGACGACGTTCGGACTGGCGAAATCGCTTGCAGAAATCCCAAGCACCAGATCGCTCTCCCGGAGCATCTTCTGGACCGAGAGTTGCCAAGGGCTGCCGGGTTCCAACTGGCTTGGATCGAGCACCTTGTATCCGTTTCTTGAGAGCGTGCTGATAACCGCGCCGGCAAGTTGGCGATCATCCATGCTGTAGCTGACGAACACATTGCGGGCGCCCGGTTTGGTCCGGGATACGTTCGGGTCAGGACTCTCCTTGGCGGCTGCCTGAGACTCCTGGTCTGGATACCAGAGTTGGAGTTGCTTGCGCAGCTTCCTGGTGCCTCCGTCCAAGAGCCGCAGTTCGGCCTGAAGCATGAAGCGTCCCCAAGCACTGCGCTTGATTTCGAATTTCTTGCTTCGATCTCGAGTTTCGACAACGGCAACAGCATATGTGGGATGGAGATACCAGACGACGCTTTCGACCAAGTTGAGTTCGTCGTGCGTAGCCTCGATCCATGCGTGCCAGCTCCATTGGTCATTGCCAAGGTAATCATCGGTTTGTTCGATCCTGTAGGCCATCTCATTGCCTCCGGGCGAGCGCCACGCGGGCCATCGGGTTCGTGAACGGCGAGTCCCAGGTTTCGCCATTCAGCTGAATTTTCAGCTTTACCTTGGAAGTGTCCGGCACGCTGGGGAGGTAGGCATATACGGCCCCGGGTTCGTGCCATACCTTGGCCGGCAGCCAATTGCTCTCGGTGTATTCCACCATCAGCTTGTATTGGCAGCAGCCGTCGGCGACGCCCTCGATCCGCGGCCCGAGGTCGTCGGGTTCGATGCGAATCTCGCGCGGCCTGCCGAGCTCGCGCTTCCAAAGCACCAAGGTGCGAAGCAACTTGGTGGCGGCATCGAGTTCGCCGCCGGGGCCGACACGAATATGCTCGTCGCCCTGGCCAAAGCCTGCCAAGGGCAGCGTTTCGTGGACCACCTGAATCACCCGCTTCCCGAGGGCCTTGGCCTGCGCGTATTCACCTTGGACAAATGGCGGCGGCTCGACATTGCCATTCTGGTCGGCGTGCGGTGTGACCAGGGCGACGAGGGCGTCACACGACTGAATGCGTCGCGTCACTTCCGCGTCGACGGCCCGCCCGCCGAGATCGATCCCATCGAGTACCCGCAAGTTGAGCGCTTCGACCATGGTCCTTGCCACGCGGACCAGGCCATCGGTGATGGCGGCGAAATCGCCGTGTGGCTTGTAAGTGTAGGAAAGGAAAACGCTTTCCATCTTGGGGGCCCTGGCTAGACCTTGAGCGGCGTTTGCCGGACGAATGCCGCCGCCTTGCCCAGCGTAAAGAAGTTCGGCGTCTGGTCGGGTGGCATGCCGGCGACGATGCGGGCATGGAACTGTGCATGGTTGCCCTTGAAGGCGCCCTGGTTCCAGACCTGCAGCAGGTGTTCGGTGAAGGCCCCGTTGTGGTCGCCGTCGCTGGAGGTCTGGTTGTCCTGGCAGCCCGAGATCAGGATCACAGCCGGCCCGAAGTCCTTGGCGACGGCCGATAACCTCGTGCTGACAGTAATGCGCGCCAGAGCCGCGTCCGGGTCGAGCGCCTTGCCAGCGGAGTCGGCGGCGGCGCGCTGAAGGCCGTCGTAGAAGGATTGGTTATCGCGGTAGGTCCGCAGGGCAACCGGGCCAGGCATGGCCTTGGATCGACCGGAGGCGCTTTGGGGCGCGGGGAGCGCGCGGGTGACCGTGCCGCTGTGGCAACTGTCGGACAGCACCAGGATGCGGACGCCGCTCTTGAACTTCGAGAGTTCCAGGTACAACTCGTCGTCGATAAGCTGGCCGTCGTAAAGGCACCAGGTTTCGTCCTTCTTGTCCGACTCCTCACCCGTGACATCGGGAACCTGCCCACCGTGCCCGGAGTAGCTTAGAAAGAACAGGTCACCTGCCTTGAGCCGCTTTGCCGCGTCCCGCATCGCGGAGAGCACCTTGGCCCGCGTTGCCGCCTTCGTCATCAGGCTGGTGGACTTCATTCCGGCCGCTTTCGCTATGGCGGCCATGTCGTTCGCGTCGAACTCGCATGCAACGAGCTCGCCGCTCCATCCGGCGTAATGCTTCGGATCGACGGAGTTCAGTCCGATATGCAGGGAAACTCCGGCAAGCGATGAAGATGTCGTGCGGGATTTTGGCATGATGCTTCCTCCTTGTTTGTCTCTCGATGGTGGACTCGATCGGTAGCTGGATTGCGACCTCAAATGCAGTTAATACACCGTGAATCGCGACCAATGAAACAGAACTGTCATGCTGCGGGGGGGGGGGTGATACAGAGCGGTAGATATTCCGGATTGCATAATCCTCCAAGTCGTCGGGATATGCAAGATGGCAACGACAAGGAGATCGGCAGTGGCTTTCCGGCACCGATATCCGTAAGGTTGTGCTGCCGTCGCTTCGACGATGAAGGCGAACTGATCAAATTCCTGATGCGCAAGAATGTGTCCGGCTCCTTTCCCTACCCCATCATCGGCGTCAATACCTTCCTCAATCCGCATGGCTCGGGAGTCGCCAGCGAGATCGAGCTGGCGCGCTCGACCGATGACGAAAAGCAGTCGCAGTTGAAGCGCCTGAAGGATTTTCAGACGCGCAACGCCGCCCAGGCCGAGGCCTCGCTGGCGAAGCTGCGCCAGGCGGTGATCGACAACGGCAACGTCTTCGCCGTGATGATGGAAGCCGTGCGCCATTGCTCGCTGGGGCAGATTTCCAATGCGCTGTACCTGGTCGGCGGGCAGTATCGACGGTCGATGTGAAAAGTCGGCGCTGGCGGCACGGCGGTGGCCTCGCGCGGGACGCCGACGAGCGGCCGCGCCAGGCGCAATCGCCCGGCGCAAGCCATTGCCCGGTGCGCTGGTTCGGCCGGTGCGGGACTGAGCGATAACGTGGATCGTGACGCGTTCCAGCCCAAAACAGGCGATTGACTGCGGCGCCCGGCGTCGGCGATACTGCCTGCATGCCATTGGATTTCCTATCCTTCGTGGCGCGATGATGGGCGGAGGCAGGCAAGGTATGGACATCCGTTGGCCCCAAGTTCGCACGCATGCCCGGCGCGTGCCGTGCCGACTGGCCGCCATGCTGGCCACGGTACTTGCGGGACTGTGCCTGCTGGCGGCCGGCGCGGTCGGAGCGCAGCAGGCGCCGCTGCGCATGGCGCTGATCCCCTACCTGTCGCCCAACGTCCTGGTGCCGCTGTTCCAGCCGCTGGCGCGGCATTTCGAAAAGGATCTCGGACGCGCGGTGGATCTCTATTCGGCGCCCAGCATCCGTGCCCATGTCGAGCGCATCGTCCGGCCCGACTACGACATCGTGTTCACCGCGCCGCACATGGGGCGGCTGGCGCAGCTCGACGGCGGCTACGTGCCGATCGGCAGCTTCGAGCGGCCGCTGACTGGCGTCATTTCGGTGCGCAACGACGGACCGATCAAGAGACTCGACCAGTTGCGCGGCAAGACCGTGGCGATCAACGACCGGCTGGTGCTCAATTCGATCCTGACCCTGAAGGAACTTGAAAAGCGCGGCATCGGCCTGCGCGATCTGGTCATCGTCCCCGCCGCTTCTCAGAATTCGGCGCTGCTGTCGGTCGCCGCGGGCGACGTCGATGCCGCGATCACGGTGAATTTCGCCATCGGCCAGATTCCGCCGGAGCGGCAGGGGAAGTTGCGCATCCTGTTCCAGACCGAAGAGGTTCCCGGCATGCCCAGCACGCTGATCCTGGTCCATCCCGCCATGCCGGCGCGCGACCGGCAGCGCCTCGAGGCCTCGCTGATGAGCTTTGCCGCCACCGCGGAGGGGAAGCGCTTCCTGCTTGCCAGCCGCTACAAGAACGTGGTCAGGGCAGTACCGCAAGACGTACGCAAGCTCGACATCTATTTGCCGGAACTGCGCCGCCTGCTGGCGGCCGGTGCGGGAGGCTGAGTCGTGGCGTCGTCCCGCAAGGCCTGGCCACTGCGCTGGAAGCTGGTCGCCGGCGCCGTCCTGATCGAGGCCGTGATGCTGGCGGCGCTGGTATTGAACAACGTGCGGCTGATCGAAA
>CAZGQB010000005.1:3945-22783 GCA_964527055.1 uncultured Sulfuritalea sp. | reverse complement strand
TCATCCTCTGCGGCGTCGGCATCGCCCAGGCGCTGTTCGGCACCATCCTGCTCTATTTCGCCGCCGAGCGCGTGCTGGGCGAGAGCGGCAATGCCCTGCTGTGGACCCACCTGATCGACGTCAAGGGCCAGCTCGAACCGACCATCATGGCGCTGTCCTTCATCTTCCTGCTGGTCGGCTACGGCACCAAGGTCGGCCTGGCGCCGCTTCACAACTGGCTGCCCGATGCCCACGCCGAAGGGCCGACGCCGGTTTCCGCCGTACTCTCCGGCCTGCTGCTGAACGTCGCGCTCTACGCCATCCTGCGCTGCAAGGTGCTGGCCGACGGCGCCATCCCAGGCGACTTTGCCGGCAGGCTGATGATCGGCTTCGGCCTGTTCACCCTGCTGGTCGCGGCCTTCTTCCTCTCGCGGCAGAAGGATGTCAAGCGCATGTTCGCCTATTCGTCGATCGAGCACATGGGGCTGATTACGTTTGCCTTCGGCATGGGCGGCCCGGTGGCCAACTTCGCCGGCCTGCTGCACATGACCATGCACTCGCTGACCAAGTCGGCGATCTTCTTTGCCGTCGGCCATGCCACGCAGAAGACCGGCACGCAACTGATGGAAAACATCCGCGGCCTGATCAAGATCAACCCGCTGATCGGCTGGGGCCTGATGCTCGGCACGCTGGCCATCCTCGGCATGCCGCCCTTCGGCGTCTTCGCCAGCGAATTCATGATCCTCACCCACGCCATGAAGCACTACCCGTGGGCGACGCCGGTACTGCTGCTGGGCCTCGGCGTGGCCTTCGCCGCCATCTTCGGCAAGGTGCAGCCCATGGTGTTCGGCGAGACCGAGGCGAGGCGCCTGCCGCATGCACCCGCCATCACGCCGGTGTTCCTCCATCTGGGCATCGTGCTGATGCTCGGGCTCTACATTCCACCCTATCTCACGCGCTGGTTCCACGAAGCCGCGCGCATGCTCGGTTAGCCATGTTCCTCTGCGACGATTCCGCGATCGACTTCACCCCACAGCCTGGCGTCGGTGCGCCGGTCTGGTGCGGTCACGCCGCGAACGGAGAGACGCTGAAGGACTTCGCCGCTACCGCGCGGCAGGTCGGCGGACGCGTGGCGGCGATCTGGGGCAGTGACGAGCGTCGGCACGGCGGCGGTTTCCGCCTGCATTGCGTCTTCGGCCTGGACCGGGGCCATGCCTGGGTGAGCCTCGACCTGCCCGCCGACGACGCGGTTTATCCCGATCTGTCGGGCATTTTCCCGACCGCCGGCCGCATGCAGCGCGCCACCCGCGACCTGGTCGGCATTGCCAGCGAAGGCGGCGACCAGCGCCCCTGGCTGCGCCACGGCGCCTGGCCGGCGGACTGGTATCCGTTGCGGCATGACGCCGTGCACGAGGCCGGGATGGGCGCGGGCTTCCCCAATTTCCCCAGCGACTATGAATTCGTCAAGGTCGGCGGCGAGGGCGCGCACGAGATTCCGGTCGGTCCCATCCACGCCGGCATCATCGAGCCGGGGCACTTCCGCTTTTCGGTGGTCGGCGAGCGCGTGCTGCGCCTGGAACAGCGCCTGGGCTACCAGCACAAGGGCGTCGAGAAACTCTTCATCGGCGCCGACATCGCGCGTGGCGCACGCCTGGTCGGTCGTGTCTCCGGCGATGCCACCTGCGCCTATGCTTGGGCCTACGCCGCCGCGGTCGAGGCGGCATGCCGTGTCGAGCCGCCGCCGCGCGCGCTTGCCGTGCGCGCGCTGCTGCTGGAACGCGAGCGCGTGGCCAACCACCTGGGCGACCTCGGCATGCTTGGCAACGATGCCGCCTTCGCCTTCGGCCTGACCCAGTTCTTCCGCCTCAAGGAAGACTGGGTGCGGCTCAACGCCAGGCTGTTCGGCCACCGTTTCATGATGGACTGCATCGTGCCCGGCGGCGTGACCGTCGATCCGGACGCTGCCGCGCTGGCCGCGATCGTCGAGCAGTGCGGCGCCATCGAAGGCGCGGTGAAGGAATTGCGCGAGCTCTACGACGGGCACCCGGGCCTGCAGGACCGCTTCGCCACGACTGGCATCATCGACAGCAACCTGGCGCGGGAACTCTCGCTGACCGGCATGGCGGCCCGTGCCACCGGGATCCTGCTCGACGGCCGGGCGCATCGGCAGGGCTACACGCCGCCGCCGCCCTACGCGGCGCTCGGCGTGCGGCCCGTCACCGACGAGCGCGGCGACGTCGCTGCCCGCGTCGCGGTGCGCTTCGATGAAATTGCGGAATCGCTGCGTCTGTTGCGTATCCTGGCGGTCGGCATGGCGGCCGGCGACACCCGGGTCGACCTTGCGCCGCCGGCCGGCGCCAGCGGCCTCGGCGTGATCGAAGGCTGGCGCGGCGAGGTGCTGGTCGGCGTGCAGTTCGACAACGATGGCAGGCTGGCCCGCGTCCATCCCCACGATCCGTCATGGCAGGCGTGGCCGGCGCTGGAGCACGCGGTGATGAACGACATCGTTCCTGATTTTCCGCTGATCAACAAATCCTTCAACCTTTCGTATTCCGGGGTGGACCTGTGATCCCGCTGCTGCGCCACATCTTCCGCACCGGCATCCTCACCGAGCCGCCGCAGCCGGCCGGCGAGGACGGCCCGCAGCGCGAGATCGACAGGCTGCACGACGAGATCCTGCAAGTCCTCGGTCGCGCGCTGACCATCCGCGAGGTCGATGCCGGTTCCTGCAACGCCTGCGAGCTGGAAGTCCACGCGCTGAACAATCCCTACTACAACCTCGAAGGGCGCGGCATCAAGTTCGTCGCCAGCCCGCGCCATGCCGACATGCTGCTGGTCACCGGCCCGGTGACCAAGAACATGGAGAACGCGCTACGCATCGCCTACGACTGCACGCCCGACCCCAAGCTGGTGGTGGCGGTGGGCGACTGCGGCTGCAACGGCGGCGTCTTCGGCGAAAGCTATGCCAGTTGCGGCGCGATCGGCAACGTGGTCGGCGTCGATGTCCGCATCCCCGGTTGTCCGCCGACGCCGCTGGCCCTGATGCAGGGCATCCTGGCGGCGGTGCGCACGGCGAAGTAGGCGCACAACGGACGCTGCCGGCGGTGTTTGAAAAAGTCGGCGCCGGCGCTACGGCGATGCGTCGAGCAGCGCTGCGCGATCCAGCGCCGCGACATCGGTGACGCCGGTCAGCGCCAGCGCGACGGCCATTTCGGCACGCATCATCGACAGCATGTGGGCCACGCCGGCTTCGCCGCGGGCGGCCACCGCATAGCCCCAGGCGCGGCCCAGCATGCAGGCGCGGGCGCCGAGCACGAGCGCCTTGACCACGTCCAGCCCGTTCCTGACGCCGCCGTCGAGCAGCACGTCCAGCCTGTCGCCGACGGCATCGACGATGCGCGGCAAGGCGTCGGCGCTGGCCGCGACGCTGTCGAGCTGGCGGCCGCCATGGTTGGAGACGACGATGCCGTCGGCCCCGGCGGCCGCGGCCAGGCGCGCATCGTCCGCATCGAGGATGCCCTTGAGCAGGATCATGCCCGGCCAGTGCTGCCGCACCCAGGCCAGGTCGTCCCAGGTCACGCGCGGATCGAACTGGCCATCGACCCAGGCCTTGAATTGCGGCAGGCTGCGGGCGAAGGGCACCGCCGCGGTCAGGTTGCCGAAGCCCAGCGGCCGGCCGCGGATGCCCACCTCCAGCAGCCAGCGCGGATGCGAGAGCAGATCCCATGTCTTGCGCAGTTTCCCGGCGGCGGATGCGGCGCCGCCCATGCCGTTGCGGATGTCGCGATAGCGCGCGCCCATCACCGGCAGGTCGACGGTCAGCACCAGCACCGGGCAGTCGGCCGCCTGCGCCCGCGCCATCAAGTCCCGCGCGAAACCGCGGTCGCGCATGATGTAGAGCTGGTACCAGAAGGGCGCCGCGGTCGCGGCTTGGACTTCCTCGATCGAACAGACGGAAACCGTCGATTCGCAGAAAGGCACGCCGGCCGCCGCGGCCGCGCGCGCCGCCTGCACCTCGGCACGCCGCGCCAGGACGCCGGCCAGCGCCAGCGCGGCGAGCACCAGCGGCAGCGCGAGGTCCTGGCCCAGCACGCGGGTGGAAAACTTCAACTGCGAGACGTCGCACATGACGCGCTGGCGCAGCCGCAGCCGTTGGAAGGCGCGCCGGTTCTCGCCCGCGGTGAGCTCGTCATAGGCGGCGCCATCGAGGAAATCGAACAACTGGCGCGGCAGCCTGCGCCGCGCCAGTTCGCGGTAGTCGCCGGCCGTGGCCGGGGCAAGGCCGAGTCCGCGGGTTTCATGGCCGGTCATGGGCACTCCCGGATGCTGGCGCCGGTGCCGGCGCGGCCAGCAGTGCCATGAGTTCCGGCAGTTCCATCGGCAACCCGATGTGATAACCCTGCAGCAGGTCGCAGCCCGCTTGCGCCAGGCATTCCGCCTGTATCGCCGACTCGACGCCCTCCGCGATGACCAGCAGGTCGATGGCGTGGCCCATGGCGATGATGCCCCGGACCAGCGCCATGGCTTCGGCGTTTCCCGGCAGGTCGCGGATGAAGCGCATGTCGATCTTCAGGATCGATATCGGCAGGTCGCGCAGGTAGGCCAGCGACGAATAGCCGGTGCCGAAGTCGTCGATTGCGATTTCGATGCCCTGCGCGGCGATATCGTCGAGAATCCTGATGTGCGTATCGCCCTGGTCGATGAACACGCTTTCGGTCAACTCGATCTTGATCGCCTGCGGCGCCAGTCCGTGGCGCGCCAGCGCGCCGAGGATGTCGGCCGCCAGCCCTTCCTGCGCCACCTGCCGGGCCGAAACATTGATCGCCACCGACGGCACGGCCAGCCCGGCGGCCTTCATGCCGGCGATGTCGGCGCAGACCAGTTCGAGCACGATCTCGCCGATGTTCCGGATCAGGCCGGCTTCCTCCGCCACCGGGATGAATTCCATCGGCGAGATGGGGCCATGTTGCGGGTGGTGCCAGCGCACCAGCGCCTCGATGCCCTCGATGCGTCCGCTGCGCGTGGAACGTTGCGCCTGATAGACGACCTTCAGGTCGCGCTGCGCCAGGGCACGGCGCAGCCCGGCCTCGATGTCGAGCCCGCGCTGCGTTTTGGCGCCGAGATGCTCGGAAAAGAAGCGATGGGTGTTCTTGCCCGCCTGCTTGGCGTGGTACATCGCCAGGTCGGCGTTGCGCAGGGCGCTTTCGACGTCGGGACCGTCGTCGGGAATCATGCAGATGCCGATGCTGAAACCGATGTGGGCCGGCGCGCTACCGGTCGCAAAGGGCTCGGCGGCGGAGTGCACCAGGTTTTCCGCCACCAGCGCAGCGGCGTCGACCGACTGGGTGTTGGTCAGGATCACGGCGAACTCGTCGCCGCCGATCCGGGCGACGATGTCGGAGGCGCGCAGCGTCTTGCCCAGCCGTTCGCCGATGGCCTTCAGCACGACATCACCGGTCTGATGGCCGAAGCGGTCATTGACCTTCTTGAAGCCATCGACGTCGATGAACAGCAGGGCCGAACCGCCGCCTTCCCGGGAATGACGCTGCAGCGCCTGCGCCAGCCCGAGTTCGAAGGCATGGCGGTTGGCCAGCCCGGTGACGCGGTCGTAGAGCGCCATGCGCTCGATCTCGCTTTCCGCCGCGGCCATCTGCAGGCGCATGCGCCGGCTGACGGCGTTGCCGAGGGTCGCCGACACGATCAGGATCAGGACCATGCTGCCGAACACGCGCAGCAGTTCGACATACAGATGGTCGAGCGAGGCGCGCAGCGAGATCAGCCCGACATCCCGGTCTTCGAGTCGCACCGGCAGGGAAAGCCGCAGGTCGGAAAGGGAAAAAACATGCCCGGCCGGCGGTGCGACATTGCCCAGCACCGGCGTGTTGCCCGGGCGCTCGAAGCGCGCCAGCAGGCTGCCGTCGAGGCGGTAGATGCCGGCTTCGATGATGATCGGCGACGACTCCGCGGTGCCGATGATTTCGCCGGCCGTGCGGCCATCCTCGAAGACGATGGCCGCGGTCAGGTTGGCGCCCAGCAGTCGCGCCTGCATGGTCAGGCCCTGCAGCAGGTCTTCGCGCTTGCTGTAGCCGTGATAGCCGAGCAGCAGCAGCAGCGCGAACAGCAGCGCCGTGCCGGTCGAGAGCATGCTGAGTCGCCAGTAGCTGTGCAGGCGCGAGCCGTTCATCGCTTACTCGATCAGGCTGCGCGCCAGCCGCAGGAGTTTCGAACTGGCGCCGAGTCCGCTAGCCTTCATCGCGCGCAGATTGATGTCGAAGCCGATGCGCCCGCCATCGCCATGGATGCCGATCATCGCGCCGCGGTCGAGCGCGCCGGTCCCTTCGGCGAGGATCAGCAATGCCCGGCCCTGCGCGACCAGGCGCAAGCGGGCAAGCAGCTCCGGGCTGACGGTCTCGACCATCACCGCGGCGCAGGCGTCGAGGTCATTCGGCGCGGCACCGACGCGAAGTATCCGCAGCGACTGTCCCTGCACGGTCTTGTTTTCGTACCGGCGCAACGCTGTGGTAAGGGCGCCTTCCTCGAACACGCAGAGCTTCAGGTTGCCGCCGGGGGCGGGCTGCACTGGCCACTGCACGAACAGCAGCAGGTTGTAGATTACCGCCGCCTTGACTTCATTCGCGTCACCGCCTTGGGCAGCGGCGGTCGAACGCCAGGCCGTGGTCAACAATGCGGCGACCAGCAAGGCGGCCGGCAGTGCCTCACGCAGGCGACGCCACATCAGAGTTCCAGTTCCCAGCCCAGGCGCCACTGGCGGTCATCGCGCTCGAGGGCGTCGATGGGGGCGAGTTCGGTGCCGACCGGATCGCGATAGTGGCGGTTTGTCAGGTTGTAGATACCCAGACTCCACAATCCATGGCCGCGACGTTCCGCCTGGCGCAGGACAAGGTTGCCGGTGACATGGCCGTCAACCCGGGAGAGCACCGTGCGGCGCGAACTCATGGCCTGGAGGTTGAGGCCAAGCGTGGCCCCCAGTGCCGGAAGGGGGCCATCGAGCAGCAGCTTGCCCAGGCGGTGCGGCGAATTTATCACCTCGCCGCCGGGTTGGGAAATGGACTGCCAGGCAAGGCTGGCGCGCATGCGCCAGCCCCTGCCGAACAGGATTTCGGCATCGGTTTCCCAACCGTGGGCGGAGAGCTTGTCATGGTTGCGATAGACCAGCAGTCCGTCGGCCGGATCGGTTTTTTGCTCGATCAGGTCGCGTACCGCGTACCGGTAGTAGCCCAGTCCGAAGCGCAGGGTCGCGGTTGGCGTGAATTCGGCCGAGGCTTCGTGGGTGGTGACGCGCTCCTCGCGCAAACCGGGATTGCCCTTCTGGTTCACGTTGTCGCCGTAGTGGCGTTCGTATTCGTTGGCGGCGCGAAAGGCGCGGCCGCTCATCAGTTTCACGGTCAGTTCGTCACGCGGGTGCCAGATCAGCGCGGCGCGCGGCGACGTAACCGGACTGGCGCCTTCGCTGGCGTCGACCCGCAAGCCGATGTTGGTCAGCCAGCCGGGTGCGATGCGCCATTCGTCCTGCACGAATATGCCGGCACCGTGGTTGGCATTGCGCTCGTTGAGGTTGTCGACGCGCGGGGAAACATTGTAGTTGCGCTGGAGCAGGCGCGGCTGGTTGCGCAACTCGATACCGCCTAGCAGACGGTGTCCGCTCCAGCCGGTCCAGGCCAGCTGCCATTCGGCGTTCCACCAGTCGGCCCGTGTCAGGTCGCGGTTGACGACGCCGACGAAAGGGTAGTCGGCATCGTATTCGTAATGGCCGTAATGCAAGCGCAACTGCTGGTCGAGGAAGGGTGCGAGGGTGGAGGTGCGGGCGACATCCACCTGGAAGCTGCGGTCGCGGGCGAAATTGCCGGGCGCATCGAATACGGTGTTGAAGTAGGCGGTCGGCACATCCTTGCTTCGCTGCGACGCGGTCACGGTGCCGCGCCAGTTTTCCCAGGTGAGCTTGAGCATGGCCTTGACGTAGCGTTCGCCATCGCGGTGATGCGCGACGCCGTCGCCGATGCCGGGCCGATCGAATTCGGCGAAGTAAAGGTTCTCGCCGCGCCGTTCGTAGGCGCTGATGCCGGCAACCCAGTCCAGCCCGGCCGCGGTGCGACCGCCGGAGAGCAGGCTTGCGCGACGACCGGCGCCGGTGCTGGCGTCGAACGAAACACGCGTGCCGTCGAGGTCGGCACCGGTCCATAGCACCGCGTTGGCGATGCCGAGCAGCGCGTTGCCGCCGTAACTTGCGGAGCCGGGGCCGGGCACGAACTCCAGGCGCTTGATCCAGTCGATGTCGATCGGCGCTTCGTTGCCGATCAGGGCCTGGTCGAAGAGCGGATCGTTGTTGCGCGCGCCGTCCACCAGCAGCAGGATGCGGGTGTTGTAATCGCCGGGACGGGCAAAGCCGCGCACCCCGAGGTAGCTGTAGGCGCGATCCTGGCTGGTGTAGACGCCGGGCGCCGACTGCAAGGCTTCGCCGATGTCGCGGAAGCCGAAGCGGCGGATGTCGGCAGCCGGAATCAGCGTGACCGCTGAGGGGGCCTCGGCCAGCGGCTGCGCGTAGCGCGAGGCGCCTTGCACTTCGACGCGCAGCAGGTCCTCGAGCCGCATCCCTGATATGTCATCGGCCGCTTGCAAGCTCGCGGGATTCGCGCTGGCGGCGATGAGTCCGGCAATAACAACCAGTCTGGCACGCAAGTGCATGGCACGTTCCCGATGCGGATGGCGGATTCTAAAGCCTGTGCCGTGCGGCGCGGAATTCTTTCCGCGTCTTGGCTGAAACCGCAATGCTCCGGGCGCCAAAGCCGCACGATCGGGCAGGGACCCCGGGGCCGGTGCGTGATGGGATTGGGTGCGACTTCTCAATCGAACAGCTTGTGCTCGATGGCATAGCGGATCAGGTCGGCGTTGTTGGCAATGCCCAGCTTTTCCATCAGGTGGGTCTTGTGCGTGGTGACGGTCTTCGGGCTCAGATGCAACTGCTCGGCGATCTGGCTCAGCATCCCGCCCTGGGCGATCAGCTTGAAGATCTGCCGTTCGCGCTGGCTCAGGGTTTCATGCGGCGGGCTGGTCGGACGGATCGCCTCGAAGGCAAGCGTTTCGGCCAGGGCGGGGGGGATGAAGCGCGCGCCGGCCGCAACCTGGCGCACGGCCGCATGCAGCGTGTCGGGCGAGGACTCCTTGGTCAGGTAACCGGTGGCGCCGGCCTGCAGCGCGCGGCGCACCGTCGCCGGTTCGTCGTGCATGCTGAGGATCAGTATCGGCAGCGCGGGATGTTGCCGGTGCAGCTGCTCGATCAGCTGCGTGCTGATGGTGCCGGGCATGGTCAGGTCGGAAATCAGCAGGTCGGCCGCCACGCCTTGTACGACGGCCAGCGTTTGTGCGGCGTTGGCCGCCTCGGCGACGACCGTGATGCCGTCGAAGGATTCCAGCATCTGCTTGAGCCCGATGCGGAACAGGGTGTGGTCGTCGGCGATGATGATGCGGGTCATGGCGGGCTTTCCGTGGCCGGCAATGGCAGGTGCACCGTGATGCGCGCGCCCTCGCCCGGTGCGCTGTCGATGTCGAGCGTGCCGTGCAGCGCGGCGACGCGTTCGCGCATGCCGACCAGGCCGAAGTGTTCGCCGGCGCAGACTGCGGCGGGATCGAAACCGCGGCCGTCGTCCGCCACGCTGAGGATCAGCTGCCCGACGTCGGCGCGCAGGGAGACATGCACGCTGTGCGCCCCGGCATGGCGCAGCACGTTGGTGAAGGCTTCCTGCACGATGCGGAACAGCGCCGTGGCCGTGGCATCCGGCAGCGATTCCGCGACGGGGGCCAGCGCCACGGTGAATAGCAGGCCGGCCGGCGTCAGCACGCGCGCCGCCTGCCATTCGATCGCGGCTGGCAGGCCGAGGTTCAGTGCCGCCGGGCGCAGTTCCGCCGCGATCGACTTTACGCTGCGGTAGGCCTCGCCGATGATGGATTCGATCGCGGCGAGCGCGCCGCGCGTGGCCTGGTCATCGCCGACCCGGCCGTCCAGCCACTGCAATTGCATGCGCGCGCTGGTCAGCAACTGACCGAGCTCGTCGTGGAATTCGCGCGCCAGGCGCCGGTATTCCTGCTCACGCTCGTTCTCGCGGTAGGTCGCGAGCCGGCGCAACTCCTCGCGTGACGCTTCCAGCGCCTGTTGCGTGCTCATCAGCGGCGTGACGTCTACCACCACGCCCGTCAGCAGCCGCTCGCCGCCGGGACCGATGTCCGCCGCGCCGCGCATCTGCAGCCAGCGCGGTTCGGACCCGTCGCCCTGCGCCGTGCTGCGTCCCAGCCATTCCAGTTGCGGCGGACAGTTCGCGCCGGGATCCAGCCACTGCAATCCGGCGCGGTCTTCCTCGGCGACGGCGGCGAGCAGACATTTCGGATCCGACAGCAGTTGTTGTGCCGTGACCGGCAGCAGGTACTCGATGCCGTCGCTCACCGCTTCGAAACCATGGCCGGGCCGGAAGCTGAAGAGCGCGATCGGCAGCTGGTTCGACAACTGCGCCAGCCGGTTCTGCGTCGCGCGCAACTCGACTTCGGCAGCACGCCGGCGCTCGAGCAGGCGGCGCCGGTTCAGCCCTGACCAGATTGCAATCCCGACCATCGCCGCGAACACCAGCGCCAGCAGCATCCCCGTCGTCAGGGTCAGCTGCCGCGAAGTGCCGGCTTGGGTCAGTTCGGTTGCGGCGTAGGCCAGGCTCATGGTTAGCGGGATCGCGGCAAAAGACCGCCCGATTATAGACATCGCCGGATCGACCGGCTCCGGCGTGCTTGTTTGTCAGCCGGCTGTCGCGCCGTTCCGGCAGCGCCGTCCGCAAGGGATGCCGTTTCCGGCTTTGCCGCAGGCAGAACTTTTTGCCTATCGCGCGTCCGGAGTGACGAAAGTCACGAGTTCCGGCGTCGGGGTAGGGTTTACCCTATGACAAATCCGCTTTCGCCGATGTTGTAGCAACAAGACTGCGGGAATCATGGCAGCAGTTGCATGAAGCAGCGGAGGGATACAATGCCCGGGGGGGCGACGACGGCGAAGACGGCGCGAACACACGATGCAATTGCAGTGTTCGTTTCGCAGTCCGGATCGTTGGCTCGCATCTTTATGGCGTTGTCTTCTACAACTGGGGTTGCCAATGAAAACGAAAACAGAAAACGGATTCTCCCTGATCGAGCTGTTGATAGTACTGGCGATCATTGGCGTGCTTGCCGCGATCGCCGTGCCCAACTACAACGAGTACATCACCCGCAGCAAGATTACCGAGGGGGTCGCCAGCCTGTCCGATGCGCGGGTGAGGATGGAACAGTATTTCCAGGACAACCGCTTCTACAACACCGACGGTAGCGCCGCAACCGCCTGCGCGGCCAGCGTCGTCGTACCGGCGACGGCCAACTTCACCTACGCGTGCCTGGCGTCCGCCAATGGCCAGGCGTACGTCTGGACCGCCACCGGCACCGGATCGATGACGGGCTTCAGCTATACCATCAACCAGGTAAACACCCGCACCAGCACCATCGCCGCGGGCGCGGCCTGGCCGGCGGCGGCGGCGAACTGCTGGATGACCCGGCAGGGCGGCGGCTGCTGATCCCATGAACACGTCGCGGCGCGGTTTTTCCCTGATCGAGCTGGTGATCGCGGTTGCGATCATGGGAGTTCTGCTGGCGCTCGCGGCGCCGAGTTTTTCGACCTACCTGCGCAACGTCAAGGTGCGTTCCGCGGCGGAGGCGTTCATGGCGGGCGTCCAGTTGGCGCGGTCCGAGGCGGTACGCATGAACACCAACGTCGAATTCCTGCTCACCGCCGACGATCCCCTGGCCGCCAACGTCGCCACCGCGACCGCTGCTGCAACCGGGGCCAACTGGATGGTACGCACCGCGGACCGCGCGACTTTCGTCGACGGCAAATTCGGCATCGAGGGTTCGGGCCAGAGAAGTGCCGCCGACATTTCGGTAAGAATCAACGACACGACGCCGCCCGCCGATACGGATCCCGACCCGCCGCCGGCGGCCCCCGTTTCCAGCATCGTATTCACCGGGCTGGGCAGGACCACCCTGGCTGCGGCGGCCGTGTTCAAGTTCAACGATCGGGTTTCCGGACGGTGCCTGACGGACCCCGGTCCGCCGGCGGGGGTGGTTCGCTGCCTGCGCGTGATAGTGGCCGTCGGCGGACAGACCCGGCTCTGCGACCCGTCCATCAGTGCCGCCGCCACTGCGGCCGGCGATACGAGGGGATGCTGATGAGCTCCAGGCGCAAGCAGCGCGGCTCGTTCCTGCTCGAGGCCCTGATCGGCATCGTGATCTTCTTTCTCGGCGTGCTGACCATGATTGCGCTGCAGGCCAGTTCGATCGCGATCCAGACGGATTCGCAGTATCGCGCCGAGGTGAGCAACCTGGTCGACCAGATGCTCGGCCAGATCAACCTGAATTCGCGGGACAATGTCGGCCTGGTCAACGCCGTTACGCTGGCCAGCTTCAGCCACCAACCCACCGGCGGCGTCGGCAGCTGCCGGCTCGCGGATACCGACCCGCTGGCGGCCAGCGACTGCTGCAACTTCACCGGTTCGGCGTCGGTCAATGCGCTGGTTACGGACTGGGTCGCCGCCGTCTCCACGGATGCCGCCACCCGCATTCCCGGTTCGACCGCGGCGCGGCAGCAGATCGTGGTCAATGCCGGAGCCTCGAACCAGGTGACCATCACCGTCTGCTGGCAGGGCCCGAAAGATACCCGACCGCGCTTCCACCGCGTCATCGGCTACGTGAACTGACCATGAACCGCACCCGACATCCCCCGCGTCAGGACGGTTTCACCATCGTCGAAGTCCTGGTCGGCGTGGCCATCGCCCTGATCGGCATGGTTTTCATGTTCCAGGCCATGGGCGTCTGGGAAGCCCGCAAACGCACCACCTCCGCCGGCAGCGACGCGCAGGTCACGGGCAGCATCGCCATGTTTACCCTGGAACGCGACCTCAAGCTGGCCGGCTACGGTTTCGGCAACGCCACGGCGATGGGCTGCACGGTTTCCGCCTATGACAGCAGCAGAACCGCACCCGGACTGTTCAATTTTCCCATGGTTCCGGTGTCGATTACCTTCGGTGCCGGCGGCGCCCCCGATACCCTGACCGTCCTCTATGGCTCGGGCACCACCATGTCGTCGGCCCAGACCTTCAGCAATCTCAGTCCCTTGACCATGCGGATGAACACCCGTACCGGGATGCGCAGAGGCGATCTGATGATCGCAGCCGATGGCGGCAATGCCGTTTGCGGGCTGTTCGAGGTCGTCGGCAACGCCAATGCCGATGCCCTGAGCATCGATTTCGGCGCCGGTGCCTATACCAACTACACCGACAATGCGAACGTAAGCGGATCGGTTGCCGCGGTTGCCCTTACGGCCAGCGAGCTCGAAGCGTTGCAGGCCAAATTCCTCAACAATTCGGGGGTTGCCCGCTACAACAACAACACGGTGCATGGCGTCGGCATCGTCGGCGCCGCGTTCAACATGGGTACCGCGCCGAGGCTCAATGTGTGGCAGATCACCAATCGCCGCTTTCTGACGGTATCCAATATCCTGGACAACCAGGCCACTCCCACCGAGGTGGCGGAAGGAATCGTCAATCTGCAGGCGGAGTATGGCGTGGATACCAATGCCGACGGCGTCGTCGAATGGACGGCGGCCGCTCCGGCGGTATGGACGCAGCTGCGCTCCATCCGCGTCGGTTTGCTGGCGCGCAGCCAGCAGTTCGAGAAGAACAACGTATTGGCCGACGGTACCGAAGTTCCGGTCACGCCCAATGCGCCGGCCTGGGCCGGCGGGGCGTTCACCATGACCAATCTCGACGGCACCGCCGACACCAATCCGGGCACGCCGAACGACTGGCGCCGCTATCGCTACCGGGTCTATGAAACCGTGATTCCGCTGCGCAACCTGCTCTGGGGGCTGGATTGATGCGCCTGACCAAACCCGATGCCTCGCCGACGCGCAGCCAGCGCGGCGTGGTGCTGCTGCTGGCCCTGATCATGCTCGTGGCGATGACCCTGGCCGGCATCGTCATGTATCGCCAGATCGGCACCGGCCTGATCATCGCGCGCAATCTCAGCTTCAAGCGCACGGCGGCGGTGGCTTCGGACCTCGGAATCGAAACTGCCCGCACCTGGCTCATGGGCCGGACCGCGGCGCAACTCGAGCAGGGGAGCGCTGCCAACGGCTACTTCCCGGGCTGGTGCAATACCGTGCTCGACGCAGCCGGGCAGCCGGATGCCGACATTGACGGGAATCCGGACGACTGCGGCGACAATCCGCCTCCCTCGGAATTCGATCCCCTGACCTACGATTGGGCCAATTCGGTTCTGGCGACCGCCAACGACGGCATCGGCAACCAGGTCCGCTATGTGATCCATCGCCTGTGCGAAACATCCGGCGCGATGAACTCGTCGGGCCAGCAATGCGTCACCATCGGTTCGGCGTCCGCGGGCTCCGCCAGGACATCCGCGGTCTATGGCACCCAGGCCTTGTCGAATACCTCGCAACCCTATTTCCGCATCACTGCGCGGACCCAGGGGCCCACCAACACGGTGGTCTTCACCCAAACCATACTGTATTGAACTGGAGAACCGCCATGTTCATATCCCAAGCCAAGCGCATTTGCCGGCTTTTCCTGCCGGCCCTCGTCGCGCTGCTGTCGTGCGGCCCGAGCTTCGGCGCGGCGACCGATCTCGCCGACAACCCGCTGTCCAGCGCCACCACCGCGACCGTCAAGCCCAACATCTTTTTCATCCTCGACGATTCGGGCTCGATGAACTGGAAGTTCATGCCGGATGCGATGGCCAGCAGGGAGGATCGCATCGGCTTTCGCAACAACCAGTGCAACCTGGTCTATTACAACCCCAACAGCCGTTATGTGATCCCCAAGACCAGCGCCGGCGGTGACATCAATGCCGGCGCCCAGACCACATTTACCGCCGCCTACGACGATGGCTTCGGTGCCTACAAGGGCCTGGAAACCCGGACCTCCTCGGATTCGGGGGCAACCTGGACGGCCTGGTCCGTCACGGCCAGCTGCACCGCCGACACGTCTGGCACCAGCCGGCGGGATTGCCGCGTCGCCCTGCTGGGGAGCGCGGGCACGACCACCGACTTGAGCACCAATTTCCGTGCGTTTGTCGACGGCACGATAGACGGCAACAGTCAAACGGACCAGATCGATACCGCGCAGCCGGCGTATTACTGGAAGTATGCCGGCGCCACTACGCTGATTCCCTTGCAAGGTGATTGCGAAAAGCCTCTCAGCCAGAACTGGGTCGTCAACAATGCGAGCTATTCAGGCGGTGTGGCGACCTACACCACGTCTTTGGCGCACAATTTCGCGGTGGGCGACACCGTGTCCATCATCAACATCCGGCCCACCGGCTACCGCGGCACCTACGTCGTTACCGGGGCGCCGACCACGACCAGATTCACAGTCGCCAAGGCGAGCAATCCCGGCACCTACACCGATCCGGGGATAGCCTGGAATGCCACGCGCTATGCCAGCGTCAGGGAGTATTGCACCGATAACACCACCACCACCTCGACCTGCGCCGCGGCCGGCAAGACCGCGCTCTGGCAGAAGGTTGTCGTCAGTTCGACGTCCGGCCCCGCCAGCGTGGATATCAATGGCGACGCCGTGGTCAACAGCAGCGACCAGGACGAACGGCAGAACTTCGCCAACTGGTACAGCTATTACAGCAAGCGCATCTACATGATGAAATCCGCAGCCGGACGCGCCTTTGTCGGCATGACCGATTCCAAGCGTATCGGTTTCGTCACCATCAACCCGGGCAGTCCAGTCTCCTCGCAGGAGTTCAGGCCCATCGCCGATTTCGACACCGCCACCAAGGAAGAATGGTTCAACACCCTGTATTCGATTACCACCGCCAGCAGCACGCCCCTGCGCCAGGCCCTTTCGCGCGCCGGCCGCTATTACGCCGGCCAGCTCGACGGCATCAACAGCGGCATGTATGGCGATCCGGTGCAGTATTCCTGCCAGCAGAATTTCAGCATCCTGACCACCGACGGTTACTGGAACGGCTCCGCCGGCGAACAGCTGCTGGGCGCCACCGCCATCGGCAACCAGGACGGCGTCATTTCCGAGCAGGACGCCTATCGCCCGGTCGGGTCGAAGTACGCCATGTCGCCGCGACCGATCTTCGACGGCGCCAGCACCACGTATACCTGGAATACCGCGACCCAGACCTTCCAGACGGCGAGCTGCCTGCGCCAGGAAAAGAAGCTTGCCCAGGAACAGGAGCGCAAGGGGGCATGGGAGCAGCAGACCAGCCAGTTGCAGAAGACGCTCGGCCAGGTGCAATACGCGACGAACCTGCAGACCCGGGCGACACAGTTGCAGTATTCGAGCAACCTCGAGAGCAACACCGGGCAATTGCAGCTCTCCTCGCGGCAGGAGCGGCGGATCGGCCCGCTGCAGTACTCCAGCAACATCGTCAAGAACACCGGGCAACTGCAGTACCGGACCAACCTGCAGAAGAAGACGGGACAACTGCAGTTCGCCAGCACCATCCAGAAGAAAACCGGCCAGTTGCAGTTCAGCACCAACCTGCAGAGAAAGCAGGGGCAGCTGCAGCGCCGAACATCCAGCAACTCCGGTTTAACCTGGGGCAGCTGGTCGAATGTATCGACCTGCACCGAGGATTTTGTCGGCTCCGGCCAGACACAATGCCAGATCAACGCCTCGTTTGCCTACGTGACGCCGGCCGCCCCGACCTGCACGCCGACGCGAAGCGGCTCGCCGGGCTCCTACGCCTGGACCGGCGGTTCCAGCGCGGTCGATTGCCAGACCGCGGCATTCTCCGCTGCCGCAAACACCAGCGTGACCTGCACGGCCAATCTCAATACCGTTTGCTCCATCACCGGCACGTTTGCGCCGGCACCGTCCTGTACCTCGAACGTGAGCGGTTCGACCTGGACGCCGGCCGGTGTCGGCGGCAATGCGACCACCGAATGCCTGACGGGCCAGCCGCTCAGCGGCTGGCTGGATCTAAGCTCCGGCACCTGCACCGACGATGCCGCCGTCGATTGCCAGATCACCGGCAGCTTCGCCTATGTGACGCCGGCCGCACCCAGTTGCGTCAGCAACGTCAGCGGCAGCACCTATACCGCCGCCGGTGCCGGCGGCAGCGCGACGGTCGAGTGCTTGACGACGGCATATACGCCGTGGACCGACAACAGCATCTGCACCGAGAGCGCCAACTTCCAGTGCCAGGTGCTTTCCGGAACCCAGGTGGCGAACCAGCAGACCTGCACGCCATCGCGCACCGGCTCGGCGGGGTCCTACGCCTGGACCGGCGGCGCCAGCGCCGTTTCCTGCCTGAACACCGGGACGATAGGCGCGGTATGGGCCCCCTCCGCCGGCAACTGCACGGTATCCGCCGACCTGCAGTGCCGCATCGAACCGACCACGCCATGGGTGTATGACACGGTTTCGCCGCAAGCGTCCTGTACCACGACCGGCGGCACGGCTGCCCTCGGCAGCGTCTGGACCAACAGCGGCGGCAACGTCACGTTTTGCCGCACCAGTTCTGGCTTCAACCCGACCTGGACCAATACCGGCACCTGCCAGGTCAGCACCAACCTGCAGTGCCGGGTCGACCCCGCGGGCACCAAGGCCATGGTACAGACCTGCACCGGGGTTTATACCCGCAGCGGCACCTCCCCCAACTTCCTCTGGACCGGTGGGGCAAGCGCTGTCGATTGCGCGGCGACGGGCGCCGCCAACCTCGGCAGCACCTGGGCATCCGCCACCACCTGCCAGGAAGCCGCCGGCATGCAGTGCCGGGTCGACCCGGTATCCGCCAACCCGTGGAACTATGTCGCGACCTACCCCCCGACCTGTACGCCCGGATCGCGCACCGCCGGCGGCCTGTGGAGCGGCGGCGCCAGCGCCGTCGACTGCCAGACGGCCGGCTTCAATCCCGTCTGGACCAACAACAGCGTTTGCACCGAAGGCCCCAGCCTCCAATGCCAGATCAACGGCACGGTCACCGGGGTGCCGTCTGCGCAATGCGCAAGCCAGACGCGAACCGGTTCCCCCGGGTCGTATGCCTATACCGGTGGCGCCAGCGCCAACTACTGCGAAACCGTGGTGACCTCGCCCTTTGCCACCGTAAATTACGCCTGCGCGCCGGCATCCACCCCCGACGCGTCGGGTTACACCACCGAATGCCAGTTCGTCGGCAGCATCCTCAATCCGACGCCGACCTGGGTCGACTACACCGCGGGCGGGGCCTGTGTTCCCGACGCCGAAACCGATTGCCGGACGGTCGACACGACCGGATGGGTGGTATCCGACATCTGCAATCCGGTGACCACCCCGGATGCCACGGGCCAGAGCACGCAGTGCCGCAATACCGCGACCAACGGTTCCAAGCTGCAAAGCTTCCCGACGACCACGGCCACGGTCTACTCCGGACCGGGCCAGACCGGCACGGTCCTCGGAACACCGACGGTGGTCGTCGGCAGCCTGTCGGACGTGACCCCGGGGGCGTGTTACTCCTCCGCGCCGGCGGTGCCCCCGGTGGCGACCGTGACCGGCAGCGGGCCGCCGACGCCGCCAGCCAATTGCAGCAGCGGCACGCAGGAATGGCCCTGCGAAACCTTCAGCGCGGGGGCGACCGGCCTCACCGCCAATGTCTCCTCGGCGCTCTATACGCAGTTTCCCGACGAGACCACCGATCCGGCCACGGCGACCTTCACCACGGCCGCGGCCCACCAGTTCCTGGTCGGGCATTCGGTGACCATCGCCGGCGTCGCCCCCTCCGGTTTCCTCGGCAGCTACCAGATCATCGAAGTGCCGGATAC
>CAZGQB010000005.1:0-3845 GCA_964527055.1 uncultured Sulfuritalea sp. | reverse complement strand
TGTTCGCCGGCAGCAGCAGTTCCCTGTCCGACGTCGCCCAGTACTACTACAAGACGGATTTGCGCAACTCGGGACTGGGCAATTGCACCGGTACGCTCGGTACTCCCGTCTGCGAAGACAACGTTCCCGCCACGGGTTCGGGCGTCGAGGACGACCGGGCCAACTGGCAGCACATGACCACCTTCACCATGGGCCTGGGGCTGACCGGCACGGTGGCCTATTCGAAGAACTACAAGACGGACCAGAGCGTCGCCAGGGCGATCTCCGGCGCGACCTGGGCGTCGAACGTGGTGACGGTCACGACCGGGGTGCCGCATGGTTTTTATGTCAACCAGGCGGTGACCATCTCCGGCGCGAGCGTTCCCGCCGGCTACCGCGGGCAGTTCCGGATCACCTCGGTGCCGACCACCACCACCTTCACCTATGCCAAGACGCCCAACCCCGGGGCCTATGCCGGCCCGGGCACGGCGACCGGCTATCCCGACTACACACGCCTGCGCGAGGGCACCCTCAACTGGCCGGTTCCCGTTGCCGACAGCGCCACGGCCCTCGACGACCTCTGGCATGCGGCGGTCAATGGCCGCGGCCAGTACTTCAGCGCCGGCGACCCGGATACCGTGGTGACCAGCCTCGCCGATGCGCTGGCCGGGATCAACGCCCGCGTTGCGGCGGCGGCGGCGGCGGCGACGTCCAACCTGGAGCCGGTGGCCGGCGACAACTTTGCCTACACCGCCAAGTACAAGACGCAGGCATGGACCGGGGACCTCGAGGCGCGCGAAATCGACCTGACCACCGGCAACGTCAGCACCTCGGTGATCTGGTCGGCGCAAGCCAGGCTCGATGCGGCCACCAAGAGCGCCTGCGACAACCGCGTGATCAAGCTGTTCCGCGCCGGGGCCACCGACAGTACCCTCTACCACCCCCTCTACCCCGTCAATATGGTGGACTTCAAGTGGGATACCTATGTCTGCGACGCCGGCGGTGCTGCCACCGGCTCGGCGGTGACCACCCTGAACGCCGCGGAGCAGGCCAACTTCAATGCCGCCAAGGTGGCCTTGCTGGGTCAATATCCGAACTACGGCGATGGTTCCGGCGCCACCGTGGATCAGCGCTCTGCGGCCGCCGGCGCCAACCTGGTCAACTACCTGCGCGGCCAGCGCGGCAAGGAAGGCTTCGATTCCGGCCCCCCCGTTACCAATACGGACCTCAACAGGCTTTACCGCACCCGGGAGAACGTGCTGGGCGACATCGTCAATGCGCAGCCGGTCTTCGTCAAGGCGCCCTTCGCCGAATACGATGACTCGGGTTACGCGCTCTACAAGGCACTGAAAGCCGGTCGCACGCCGATGGTATATGCGGCGGCCAATGACGGCATGCTGCACGCGATTTATGCCGGCACCTCGATTATCGACCCCGATGGAGGCAAGGAAGCCTGGGCCTTCATGCCGAGCATGGTGCTGCCCGACCTCTACCGGCTCGCGAGCGAGTCTTACGCGACCGAGCATCTCTATTCGGTCGATGGCACGCCTTCGGTGGGGGATGTCCTCGATCCCGCTCCGATCGATCCCAATACCCTGACGGCGCTCGCGCCGACGTGGAAAACCATACTGGTCGCCGGGCTCAACAAGGGTGGCAAGGGCTATTACGCGCTGGATGTGACCGACCCGGCAGCACCCAAGGCGCTGTGGGAATTCAAGCATGACCCGACGAATTGCGTGACCGTCGATGCCACCACCAAGGCGCCGGCAAGCCCGCAGTATTCGGATTGCCATCTTGGATACAGTTTCAACAATCCGATCATCACCAAGTTGAACGAGCCCGCTCCGGCACGCTGGGTCGTGATCGTCACCTCGGGCTTCAACAACGTCAATTCTCCCGCGTCCCCCGGCGATGGTTACGGCTACCTCTATGTACTGGAAGCGATGACCGGCAAGATCCTGTACAAGATCAGCACCGGTGCGGGTACCTCGACCGATCCGAGCGGCCTCAACCGCATCGCCGGCTGGACCGAGAATTCGCTGCGCAACAACACGACCGACCGGGTCTATGGCGTCGATCTGCTGGGCAATGTCTGGCGCTTCGATATCAACGACATCCTGAATGCCGCCGGCCGCGAGGCCACGCGGGTCGCCACCGTGGTCGACGACCTGGGCGTGGGTCAGCCGATCACCACCCGTCCGGAACTGGCGGAGGTGGGCGGCGCCACGTTCGTCTATGTCGCCACCGGCAAGTATCTCGGCACGACCGACCTGAGCAATACCCAGCTTCAGACCATATGGGGATTGCGGGATGACCTGAGTCCCACCGCGCTGACCCTCACCAGTCTGCGCACCAATCTGCGCGAAATGACCATCACCAACCAGGGCTCGGGCACCAGCGCCTTCCGCACCAACGGCTGTACCGCCAATTGCGGCTCGACCGACGGCTGGTTTGCCGACCTGCCCGACACCGGCGAACGGGTCAACATCGACATGAAGCTGCAACTGGGCACGCTGGTGGTTGCCAGCAACGTTCCGGAAAGCAATGCCTGCAACATCGGCGGCTACGCCTGGCTGAACTATTTCAACAACGAAGACGGTCAGGCGGTCGAGTCGGATAATGTCGTCGGGCGGCGCCTGGTCGGCGCGGGCGGACAGGAATCCCTGGCCGTGGGTCTCAACATCGTGCGTCTGCCGAGCGGAAAGACCGTGGTGATCGCCACCACCTCCGGCGCCCAGCAACTGACGGTGGAGGCTCCGTTCAACGTCGCCCCGCCGACGGGCAAACGGGTCAGCTGGCGCGAAATCGTGCAGTAAATGCCACGCGAGGGTGGCCGGCTTGATGGCTGGGGCCGGTTGCCCGCGGACCCGTGGTACAGGTTGGCGTTCAGCCTGGGCGTGTCGCTGTTCCTGCATGGCATGGTTCTCGGTTCGTTCGGGCCTTCGGTGTTTTCCATGCAAGGGCCGACCTCGGGAATCGCAGCGCCCGGGATGACGGTGAGTTTCACACCGGTAATTGCGCCGCCGCAGGTCCCCGCACCCGATTCCCTGGTGCTTCGCGCTGCCAGGGAGCCCGAACCGCCGCCGGGGACGCTGGTGCCGGCAGCGACCGTACCGGGCGCCGTGGCGGCGGCAAGCCCGCAGCCTGCCGTCCCCAGCACTCCGTACCGTGCCGCGCTGGCGGGGGTCGTTTCCGGACCCTGGTATTACTCGGCGCGCTATCTGCATCGGCGCCCGACGCCGCTGAAGCCGATACGGCCGGCCTATCCGCCGCTGGTCGGCGACCTGGCCGGGAACGTGGTGCTGTTGCTGCTGATCAACGAGCGGGGTACGGTTGACTCGCATCAGGTGGTGAAGGCCGCACCCGGCGGCATTTTCGAGGAATCGGTGGTTACCGCATTCATCAACGAACGCTATGCACCGGGACTGATCACCGGCTACCCGGTGAAAAGCCAGCTGCTGGTGGAAGTCATCTTCGAGCCCGGCGCCGAACCGCGCACCGGAATCCTGCTCGACCTGCCCCGTTAGCCGGCGTCCAGCGGCATGGTCCGTACCGACCGGCTTTAGCCCGTCATAAGAAATTGATATCGCCGGACCGCTTTGCTTGGCTATGCTTGCAGGCATGTCGCAATGGCTGACCCTTTCCCGCGCCGCGCACCTGCTCGGCATTTCCCGCGTCGCGCTGCAAAAGCGCATCCGCGAAGGTGATCTGCCCTCCTTCGACGGCATGGTGAGCGTCGACGACGTGCAGCGCACCTGGCCGCAGCTCGACCTCGACGAGTCGGGCAGCTTCGAGAAGATTCGCGCGATACGCGAGGATGCCTTCGCCAGGCGGCTGCGCGAGCGCGTGCTGCCGACGCAGGAGGC
>CAZGQB010000004.1:0-23165 GCA_964527055.1 uncultured Sulfuritalea sp. | reverse complement strand
ACCTCGGCGGTGACCACGCTCAACTTCACGCTGGACACCGCCGCCCCGGCGGCGACGGTCGATATCGTCGATACCAGCCTCAACGAAGATGGAGGTACGTCGAATGTCGTCTTTACGTTCAGCGAAGTGCCAGTCGGATTCGATACGACTGACATCTCTGTTGTTGGAGGGACCCTTAGCGGATTTGCCGGATCTGGTACGAGCTACAGCGCAATATTCACACCGACGCCGAATTTTAATGGAGTCGCGTCAGTCAGCGTGGCGGCCGGTAGCTATACCGACGCGGCGGGTAACCTGGGAGGGGCTGGTGTTGACACGATCACAATTGTTCCCGTTAACGACGCACCCACGCTCGACCTCGACGCCAGTGCCGCAGACCCTTATTTCGACACCGTCTTCAATGTCGACAATGGCAATCCGGTGGCGATCGCGGACAGCGATATCAGCGTCACGGATCCGGACAACAGCAACATTCAGGGCGCCACGATCACCTTGACCAATGCCCAGGCCGGTGATTTCTTCGTTGCCGGCACCATGCCGGTCGGCGTTACGGCGACCATCGCCGGCAACGTGGTGACCTTGAGCGGATCGGCGAGCCTGACAAGCTATCAGGCGGCCATACGTGCGATTTTTTTCGACACGACCAATACTACCGTCGGGCAGCCGACCCGGACCATCGACGTTACAGTGACCGATGGCAGTCTTGTTAGCAATATCGCGACGACAAGGATTTCGATCCTGGGTGCCGGCAATGCGCCGGTACTCGACCTCGACGCCAACGATAGCAGCGGCGGAACGGGAACCGCGTATCGGGCAACCTATACCCAGAGTGGTCCAGGCGTAGCGATCGGCGATACCGATGTCCGCATCACCGACAGCGACAGCGCCAACCTGACCGGCGCCACCATCACCATCGCCACCAACAGGGATGGAACCAACGACCTGCTTGTCGCTGGGACCCTGCCCGGAGGCATCACCGCCAGCGCCTATAACAGCACAACAGGCGTGATCACGTTGAGCGGCACCACCACTCTGGCGAACTACCAGGCGGCGATCCGCGCCATCACCTTCTCCACCTCCGGTTCATCCCTGCTCGACCGCGGCATCAACGTCACCGTCACCGATGGCACCAACACCAGCAATATCGCGACCGGCACGATCAGCATCAATCGTGCGCCGACGCTGGATCTGGATGGGACCAGCGGCGGCAACAACTACACCGTGACCTACACCGACGGTACGGGCGCAGTGCCGGTCACCAATCCGACCTTGAACCAGACGGTCATCACAGACCTCGACGGCAATCTTTCCGGCGCAACGATAACCCTCACCAACCCGAAGGCAGGGGACGTATTTACCATCGTCGGCAGCCTGCCCGCCGGCATCACTGCAGTCGTTGCCGGCAACACGGTGTCGCTGTCCGGAACCGCCACGCCGGACGACTACGAGCTCGCCATCCAGGCCATCCGTTTCGGCAACAGTACGGGTACGCCCGACACCACGCCGCGGACCATCGACATCGCGGTCAGTGACGGCGTGGTGCTCTCCAACGTCGCCACCACCACGGTGACGGTGATCGACGTTGCCAGCCCGCCGGCCATCGACCTTGACGCAAACGACAGCAGCGGCGCCGCCGGAACCGGCTACGCCACGAACTTCAGCGTGACCACGCTGGCTGCGGTCCCGATCGGCGACGTGGATATCAGCGTCACCGATCCCGACAGCACTACTATCGTCAGCGCCACCATCACCCTGGCCAGCACCGGTCGGCAGCCCGAAGACTTCCTTTCTGTCACTGGTTTCCTGCCGCCCGGCATCACCGCCAGCGCCTACAACCCGGGTACCGGAGTGCTGACCCTCACCGGCAGCGCCTTCATCACCGACTACCAGATGGCGATCCGCGCCATCAGTTTCGACAGCACGTCGGGCAGCATGGCGGCGCGGACGATCACCGTCACGGTCAATGACGGAACCAGCGACAGTGCCGCGGCCACCGCCACGGTGACGCCGGTGGTGAACAACGCTCCGACGGCGAACACGCTGACGGTCAGCGGCGACGAGGACACGCTGATTCCGGTCGTGCTGCTGGGCAGCGATCCCGATGCCGGCGGCTCGGTGACCCATTTCGTGCTGTCGACCCTGCCCGCCAACGGCCTGCTGTATCTCGACGCCGGGATGACGCAACTGGCGCCGACCGGCACGCTCCTGGCGGCGTCGGGCAACTCCCTGACGCTTTACTTCAAGCCGCTGCCGGACTGGAACAGCGGACCGACCGGGGCGAATCCGGTCAGCTTCGATTACCAGGCGTCGGACAACCTCGGTGCGCTTTCGGCCACGGCGAATGCCACGATCACCGTCAATCACGTCAGCGACGGTGTGCCGGTCACGGCCGCCGATGCCTACAGTACGACGCAGGGCACGCCGATCAAGATCTATGTGGCCGACATACTGGCCAACGACACGCTGACCGACCATGCGGTCCTGACGGCCTTCGGCGGCGCGCTCAGCGGCGGCACGCTGGGCACGCTGCAGACCGATGCCAACGGTGATTACTATCTGTACACGCCGCCGGCAGGTCCCGGCCCGCAAAGCTTTACCTATACCGTCACCGACGACGAGGGCACGGCCGTGTCCGGCACGGTCAACATCGGTGTCTTCGGTACCAGCGACGACCTCGGTACGGTGCAGGAGTCGGCACTGGTGGGCGGCGCCGGTACCGGGAGCATTTCCGGCAATCTGTTCACCAACGATACCGGCAACACCAGCGTCACCAGCGTGACGCTGAGCAGTGCCAATACCGGCTTCAGCGGTGACGTCAATACCGTCAGCAACACCACGGTCGGCAACATCATCACGGTGAAGAGCCAGATCGGCACCCTGATGGTGGACAAGACCACCGGCGACTACACCTACACGCTCGACCATCCCGCCGATAACGGGCCCGGCGGTACCGCCGTCACGGAAACCTTCAATTACGTCGGCAATGCCGCCAACGCGACGATCCGGGTCACCGTGCAGGACGACCACCCGGTTTCCGCCGACCAGATCGTCCAGGTCCCGGAGCAGGCGCTACCGTCCTACAACCTGGTGTTCGTGCTTGACGTGTCGGGCAGCATGAGCGACGACGTGAAGCAGATTGCGGAAGATGGCACGGTAACGCTGACGACCCGGCTCGCCGTGATGAAACAGGCGGTCACCTCCGTCATCGAGGAGTACTACAGTCAGGCGGCAAGCGTCTCCGTCAAGCTGGTTTCCTTCAACGCAGCGGCTACCATCCTGAATGGCGGAAATGCCTATGCGACCAAGGAAGCGGCGATCGCGGCGGTGAATGGGCTGGTGGCCGGAGGCGCGACCGACTATGAGGACGCCCTGATCAAAGCCCAGACGGCCATGGGCCCCGCACCCAGTGCGACCGCTTCCAACAATATCTATTTCCTGTCGGATGGCGACCCGACTGACGGCAACACGACAGCCCCGGTAACGGCGTCGGGCTATGCCACCTACCTGACCCTGCACCCGGAGATCAATTCCTACGGCATCGGTGTCGGTTCGGGCATCACCAACGTAACCCACCTCAACCAGATTCATAACGTCGATGCCCTGGGTGATGGCGTGAGGGATCTGGCGCCGATCGTGGCCGATGTCTCGAAGCTGGAGGATACGCTGCTGTCGACCGTACCGGCGGCCTATGGCGGCAACGTGATCGGCGCCAGTGGCGCGCAGCGCGTGAGCTTCGGCGGAGACCTCGGCCATATCCAGAACATGGCGATACTGCTGGATACCGATGGCAATCCGAGCAATGCGGACGTCGCGGTGAGCTTCAATTACAACGGCAGCAACCAGATCAGCTGGAGCGGGACCGTTCCCGGGCTCACCTCGCCGGTCGCCGGCAACCTGCTGACGCTCAACAGCAGCAACGGCTTCCGCTACGGCACACTGGTGATCGACTTCGACACTGGCGACTACACCTACTTCACCGCCGGCGTTGCCAATGAAGGCGACAGCTTCAGCCTGAGCTTCACGGCGGTGGACCGCGATGGCGATTCGGTCTCTGCATCGCAGACCGTCAACATCGTTGACGGCAGGCCAACCGCCAACGACGATTCGGACACCCTGTCCGCGCTGCAACAATTCCTCGAAGGCAATGTCATCACCGGCGTCGGCACCGACGGCGGCATCGCCCTCGGGGCGCAGCTCACTGCGTTCGCGCCGCAGGCTTCCGGGGTCGACGATGCCCAGGACAACGCGCAGGTTACCTCCATGGTCTTCAAGGGAAGCACCTACAACCTGACGGTGGACAGTGTCGGCAGCAGCTCGGGCGGCAGCTATACCGTCAGTGGCGGCACGCTGACCTGGACCCATGCCAGCAACGGCAGCAGTCTGGTCTTCAGCGAGAACGGCTACTACAGATATGCGCCGCCGACCGCAGACCTGCCGGTCGAAAACCCCGGGGCGTTTTCAACGATCACGCTGACCGGCGCACCGGCGGCGAATGACATGGTCCTCCAGGGCTTGACCAACACGAACGCGATTGCGGGCGTGCCGATCACCACCACGTTCACTGCCGCGCCGGCCAACATTACTCTGCAAGGCGTCGACCGGAACGGGGTAACTACCTACGCCGAGGGCGCGCTGGCTTACCAAGCCACCGGCGTTGGCCTAAATTCCGCTGGCGGTGGCGGTGAGGACAACAGTCGCCTCGACTTGAATGAAATTCTCCGGGTCAATTTCGATGCCGCCACCTACCCCCAGGGAGTAAGCAACCCCTCGTTCGCAATCAATGTCGGCACCGCGGGCAATCTCGTCTATACGGTGCGCGATACGAGCGGGACGATCATCGGTGGGCCGACCACGGTTGCCGCTGCGGCGACCCTGTCCCTCGCCGGGTACAGCAACGTCGGTCGGGTAGACATCCAGGCGACAACTTCGAAAATCCGGGTCACCAGCGCCACCTACACCGATTCGACGGACAACGGCGTTCGTTACAACGCCAGCGGCGCCTCTGTCGGCGCCGCAGCCGGGGGTGGCATTGCCAACCTTGAAACCCTGGTGATGAGTTTCAGCGCTGCAAACCATCCCAATGGCGTGCAGAAGCTGCAATTCGAGATCGTCAATGGCGGCGCCAACGACGCGGTGACCTATACCTTCTTCCACATCGATGGGCGCGAACTTGGCCAATACACCGTGGCCGGCAATGGCTGGATCGTCATGCCGACCCAGTTCAGCAGCGTCGGCAGGGTGACCGCGCTGGCCGATGACGGAACGACGGTAAACATTCGTGGCGTCAGATACGAGGATGTTCTGATCGATGTCGTCAAGGGACCGATCCCTCCGGAGATCATCGAATACACGCTGACCGATACCGACGGCGATACCTCGCAGGCCACCCTGACGCTCAATGTGACCACCAACGCCTATGCGGGCGGCAGCGGCAACGACACGATTGCCGGTTCCGGCGCGAATGACGCGATCAGCGGCCTCGACGGCAACGACAGCCTGAGCGGCCTGGCCGGCAACGATATCATCCAGGGCGGGGCCGGCAACGACACCCTCGATGGCGGCGCGGATAACGATGTCCTCTCCGGCGGTGACGGCGACGACAGCCTGCTGGGCGATACCGGCGACGACATCCTGCGCGGCGATGCCGGCTCCGATACGCTCGACGGCGGCAGTGGCGCCGACCGTCTCGAGGGCGGCGCGGACAACGACAGCCTGGTCGGTGGCGACGGGATGGATACCCTGAGCGGTGGCACCGGCAATGACACCCTGACGGGCGGCCTGCTCTCGGATACCTTCGAATGGTCGCTCGCGGACAGGGGCAGCCCGGGGTCGCCCGCAGTGGACAGGATTACGGACTTCGGCACCGCGGCAGCCGCTTCCGGCGGCGATGTGCTGGATCTGCGCGACCTGCTGTCGGCCGAGAACCACGATACGGGGACCGGCAATCTCGCCAGCTTCCTGCATTTCGAAAAGGTGGGAGCCGATACCAAGGTCCATATCAGTTCCACAGGAGGCTTTGGCGCCGGTTACGTGACAGGAGCCGTGGATCAGACCGTGACACTGGAAGGCGTCGACCTGTACGCTGCGGTCGGTGTCAATGCCACCGATCAGCAGATCATCCAGGACCTGCTGAACAAGGGCAAGCTGATCACCGACTGAGCGCCGGCAACGCTTCGGGGTATTTACCGGCAGGCGCCGGCGCCCACCGAAAAAGTCGGCGCCGGCGACACGGCGATTCGGCTGCTTTTGCGTATGCGTCCAACCGCCCCACATAGCTGACCGAGGGATTGGGCAGATAGTGTCCACGCATTTTGAGGTGGACACATGGACACAAAGGTGGCGAAGCCGTCGGCGCGGCGGACACGCAGGACGCACGCACCGGAGTTCAAGGCGCAGGTGATCGACGCCTGTCTGCAACCTGGAGTATCGGTAGCCGGCGTGGCCTTGGCCAACGGGCTTAACGCCAACTACCTGCGGCGCTGGATCAAGGAACATCGGGAGCAAACAGCGGGAAGCCCGGTCAAGGGTGCGGTAGTCGTCTCCCGCCAGGCGAAGCCGACGGCGCTGGTGCCGGTGAGGATAGAGACGCCTCTCGCCGGGGAGACCGGTGAAATCCGGATCGACCTACGTCGTGGCGGGACGGCCGTGCAGATGGCCTGGCCCGCAACGCACGCCGCGCTGCTCGGTGGCGTACTCAAAGACCTGCTGCGATGATCCGGCCCGAGCAGGTCTGGCTGGCCGTCGAACCGGTCGACATGCGCGGCGGCATCGACAGCCTGTCGCAACGAATCCAGAATCTCCTGGGGACATCTCCGTGCGACGGCAGCGCCTACGCCTTTCGCAACCGACGCTCGACGCGATTGAAGTTGCTGATCTGGGACGGCACCGGCGTCTGGCTGTGCCATCGGCGACTGCATCGCGGCCACTTCGTCTGGCCGACCACGGCAACGAGCACCGTGAGTCTCTCGGCGCGGCAATGGGACTGGCTCGTCACTGGCGTCGACTGGCAGCGACTCGACGCCCCGGCGCCGGTGCATTGGCGCGTGTGATGACGCCGCGCCGTCATGCAAAAGCCGTACGCAAAATCAGTGGATGAACGACAGAACAATCATCGCCGGAACGACCTGTTCATCGGGCGGCGCGCGAAGCCGGTCGATAGAATTACGGCATGGAATTGCACACCGAACTGGAGCGCCTCATCGCTGATTCCGCCTTGGCGGATGACGCGGCGCGGACCCTACGCCAGTGGCTTGATAGCGCACAGCGGAATGCAGCCAAGCAGATCGCGAAGCGAGATACCGAGCTCCATGCGGCCAAGACCAAGATTCAGGCCCTGACGCTGGAACTGGCGCACCTGCGACGGATGCGCTTTGGCGTCAGGAGCGAAGCCCTGGATGCCGAAACCCGCGATCTGTTCCAGGAAACCCTGGGAGCCGACGTCGCCGCCGCCGAGGCGGAACTCGCCAAGCGGCAAGCCGAAGCGGAAGAAGCATCCGCCACGCCTCGCACCAAGCGCGAACGCGCCGGTCGTCAGCCATTGCCTGAGCATCTGCCGCGCATCGAGCATCGCCATGAACCGGAATCCTGCACCTGCGGTCAGTGTGGCAAGAATCTCGTGCAGATCGGCGAAGACATCAGCGAGCAACTCGATGTCGAACCGGCGAAATTCTTCGTCCATCGTCACATCCGCCCGCAGTACGCCTGCCGTGCCTGCGAGACGGTCACAGCGGCGCCGATCCCGCCGGCGGTGATCGACGGCGGCATGGCCGCCACGGGCCTCTTGGCCTGGGTGATCATCGGCAAGTATCTGGATCACCTGCCGCTGTACCGCCTGGAACGCATCGCGGCGCGTGACGGCGTAACGCTGGCCCGCTCGACCTTGGCCGAGTGGGTGGGGCGTATCGGCGTGGCCCTGCAACCGCTGGCGGATCGGCTGACGGCACACCTGCTGGAACGGCCGGTCCTGCATGCCGATGAAACCCCGGTACAGCAACTGGATCCGGGCAGCGGCAAGACCAAACGGGCCTACCTGTGGGCCTACATGAGCAATGTGCTGGAGACCGGACCGCCGATCGTGGTGTTCGACTACCAGACCAGTCGATCGGGAGCACATGCGCGGAATTTCCTGGGTGAGTGGAAAGGCGCGCTGATGGTCGATGACTTCGGCGGCTACAAAGCGCTCTTCGGCCAGGAGGTGACCGAGCTGGGTTGCTTTGCCCATGCGCGACGGAAGTATTTCGAGCTGAATGAGGCGCAGGCCAATCCGATGGCCCAGGAGGCGCTGCTCAGGATTGCGGCGCTGTACGCGATCGAGGCACGGGGACGGGAGATGTCGATCGCGGAGCGCACGACGCTGCGGCAAAGGGAAGCAAAGCCCTTGCTGGCGTCGATGCATGAGTGGTTGAAGGTGACGCGCATGACGGTGGCCAACGGCGGTGGCACCGCCAAGGCGATCGACTACAGCCTGAAGCGCTGGCCGGCACTCTCCCGCTACGCGAACAGTGGCGCCCTGCCGATCGACAACAACCCGGTCGAGAACGCCATCCGTCCGATTTGCCTGGGCAAGAAGAACTGGCTCTTTACCGGTTCCGAGCGCGCCGGCAAGCGCGCCGCCGCGATTCAGAGTTTGCTCGCCACCGCCGCACTCAATGGACTCGATCCGGCCGCCTGGTTGCGCAGCACCTTGGAAAAACTCCCGACCTGCCTCAACAGCGAAATCGATTCGTTGTTGCCGCTTCGTCAGTCCCCTCTACTGGATCACGCCGACTGAATCCACGAGGTAGGGTTGGGCGCATACGCTTTTGCCGCGTCGGCGGCCGTTTCAGTGCAGCAGGCGCGGTCCGCCGGCCTGTAGCGGCGCCGGCGCCGCGCCGCTGCCGGCGCTGATGTCGAGGTTGAGCGCCCAGTCGGCGGCAACGGCGGCCTGCTGCAGCAAGCGGGCCAGCACATGCACCAGTCGTTCGTCCAGATCGAGATTGATGCCCTGGCCTTCCTGCGGCAGCAGGGTCAGCGTCCGGGTGTTTCCCTGCAGGGGCTTGATGGTGACTCGGCCGAGCAGGACCGGCTCTTCGCCGAGCGGATAGCTCGATCCATCGCGGTAGGCGCTGCCGAAGTCGGCATTGTTCACGGCTTCGCCATGGGCCAGCTCGGCCAGCGCACTGCGCGTGGCCGGGTCGGCGGCCTTGCGCGCACTGAACTCATCGGCCATTTTCATCAGCAGCGGCCACAGCAGCGCGAGGTAGCGACGGGTGATCCAGAAGCGGAATTCGGCGTCGTCGCTGCTGCGGAAGCGCAGTACCAGGCGGTCCTGTGCGGCATTGTAGCTGGCGCTGAACTGCTCCAGTTGCGGGGCTTTGCTCATGGCGGGGGTCCTCTGGCAGCTGCTTCGGCTGCGGATGCGCCAACGAATCCTACCGCATCGGGCCCCTTCAATCCGTTCTGGTGTTACTCCGGGCTCGCGACGCGATGGGAGCCCGGATTTGTGAAAAAAGTCACGGACGAGGGCATTTACAGGCGTGCGCCGGGGCGCCACAGGACGAATTCGACGGGATTTCCCTTATAATTCCCCGCTTCCGGTAGGCCGCATAAAAGTTACATTATTCAAATAGTTACGGGCACAGCTTAAAACAATAGCCGAATGAGAGTATCGCACCTGATCTTGTCGGGCGTGGTGTTGCTGTGCCTGCGGGGCGGGATGGCGCTCGCCGGCCCGCATCTGACGCTGAAGGATGTGGCGCAGAAGGTGGTGCTGACCAACCCGGAGGTGCTGGCGAAATGGCACGCCTTCAAGGCGGCGGGCGGTGATGTCGATGTGGGGCGGGCCGGCTTTTTTCCGCGCATCGATTACACCTACGGTACCGGCAAGGAAGACCTGCAACAGCCCGGAGTCGCCGACCGCGACTACAACCGCAACGGCTACACGCTGACGCTCAACCAGATGCTGTACGACGGCTTTGCCACGTCGAACGACGTCAAGCGCCTGGACAAGACGCGCCTGACGCGCTACTTCGAACTGCTCGATGCCGCCGAGGCCGCCGCGCTGGAAGCGGGACGCGCCTACTATGACGTCATCCGCTACCGGCAGCTGGTACTGCTGGCCGAGGGCAACTACGTCGAGCACCGTGCCAGCTATGAGTTGTTGCTGCGCCGGGCCCAGTCCGGGGCGGGGCGGCGGGTGGACGTGGAACACGCCGCCGGGCGCCTGGCGCTGGCCGAACTGAACCTGAATACCGAGGCGGCCAACCTGCACGACGTCACGGCACGCTACCTGCGCCTGGTCGGCGAGCAGCCGCCACCCGTGATGTTCGGCCCGGCACGGCTGGAACGGGACTATCCCGCCAGCGAGGAAGAGGCGCTGCGGCAGGCGTTCAAGCGCAATCCCGCGCTGCGCGCGGCGGTGGAAAACGTCGAAGCCACCCAGCACGACCTCGAACTGCGGCGCGGCGCCTTTCATCCCCGGGTCGACCTGCGCCTGCGCAATGAGCGCTTCGACAATGTCGACGGCGATATCGGCCTGCGCAAGCAAAGCGTTGCGGAGGTGGTGCTCAGCTACAACCTGTTCAACGGTGGCGCGGACATGGCGCGGCTGACGGTCTATGCCGAGCGCAAGAACCAGGCCCTGGACATGCGCGACAAGGCCTGCCGCGACATCCGCCAGACACTCTCCATCGCCTACAACGAAGTCAAGCGACTGCAGGGCCAGCGCTCGAGCATCGATCACCAGGTCAACGCGATCGAAAAGACGCGCGACGCCTACAAGGCCCAGTTCAACATCGGCCAGCGTTCGCTGCTCGACCTGCTGGATACCGAAAACGAACTGCTCAATGCCCGTCGTACCGCGGTCAATGCCGATGCCGACATCGATCAGGCCTACCTGCGCACCCAGGCCGGCATCGGCCGTCTGCTCGAGTTCCTCGGCCTGAAGCGGATCGATGAGCAGGAGGCGCCGGATCCCGCCGAATGGACGCCGATCGGTGAATCGGAAATTTGTCCGCCCGCTGCTCCCAGGAGTTACCTGGTCGATCTCGAAGCCCTGACGGCGCGCGCACTGGCCCAACTGGACGTGGCCAAACCCGTGCCCGATCCCACGCCGCCGCCATTGCCGGGTCCGCCGGCCGCCACTCCGCAACCGCTGGCCGTCGTCCAGGAGCGCGTCGCGGCCTGGGCGGCCGCCTGGGCGGCCAAATCCTTCGCCCTCTATGCCGGGTTCTACGCCCCATCCTTCGAGCCCGCCGACGGTTCAGGCCGCGCTGCCTGGGCCAGGCAGCGCGAGCAGCGCCTGGCCGCACCGAAGCGGATTCAGGTCGAGGTCAAAAACCTGAAACTGAAGGAGGCCGGCACCGACATGCTGCTTGCGGAATTCGAACAGCATTACAGGTCGGATAATTTCAGTGATGTCACGCTCAAGGAGCTCAAGTGGATCAGGGTCGGCGGCCAGTGGCTGATCGAGCGGGAGACGGCGCGACCCGCCGACGTTGCCGCGGCGGCCCGCAAGAAGGGCGGCCTATGAAACCCTTCGCCTGCCGGCGGCTGTTCCCGGTCCTGCTCGCACTGGCTGCCGCACTGCCGGTGGTGCAGGCGCAGGGTGTCACCACGCCCACGCTCGACCGGATCCGGGAAAACGGCGCGATCTACGTCGGCCATCGCGAAGCCTCGATCCCCTTCTCCTACCTGGCCGGCGACGAGGTGGTGGGCTATTCGACGGAACTGTGCGATCGTGTCGTCGATGCCGTCCGCGCCAGGCTGGGCATGCCCGACCTGAAGGTGGTGCGGGTGCCGGTGACCAGTTTCTCCCGCGTCCTGATGCTGATGACGGGCAGCATCGACCTCGAATGCGGTTCGACCACCAACACGAAGATCCGCCAGCAGCGGATCGCATTCAGCGTCACCACCTTCGTTTCCGGTGTCAAGGCGCTGGTGCGCAAGGATGGCGGCATCGAGCGGATCGCCGACCTCAGCGGCAAGGTGGTGGTGACCTCCTCGGGCACCACCACCGAGCGTACGGTCCGATCGGTTCTGGCCGCCCGCAAACTTCCGGCGGCGCGCCTCAGGACCGCGGGCAAGCATGTGGAATCCTTTGCCATGGTGACGGCGCAGCAGGCGGATGCCTTCGTCCTCGATGAGCCTATCCTGGCCGGCCTGATGGCGAGTTTGCCGGATGCCGGCAACCTGAAGCTGCTCGAGGAAAACTTCGGTTTCGAGCCTTATGGCATCGGCATGCGCCGGGAAGACCCGGAATTCAAGAAGCTGGTGGACGACACCCTGGTCGCGCTGATGAAGAGCGGCGAATTCGAACGGATCTACGACAAGTGGTTCATGTCGCCGATTCCGCCCACCAACCGCAATCTGCAGATGCCCATGGGCGAGATGCTGCGCGAGCAGTTGCGCAAGCCGAACGACACGGGGATATAAGCCCATGCTACCCGATCCGGCCGCCGCAGTCCCGCGCCGGGTTGCCATGCGCACGGAATCGCCGCGGTCTGCCGCCGGTGCCGAGGGGCAGCCGGCTTTGCCATTCGTATGTGAGTCCCGGCGGCGGCAGGTTCTCGCCCTTGGACTTTTCCTGACATGGCCGCTGATGCTGCCGGACGCCGCGCTGGCCCAGGTCAGGCCCGATGCAGGGCGCATCGAGCGCGATTTCGAGCGCGACCGGGTGCCGTCCGCGCCGCCGCCCAAGCCAGCCGCACCGGTTTTCGACGAGGGCCAGCGACCGGCCCTGGCGGCTCCCGACAACGTGAGCTTTCCGGTCAGCGGCTTTCGCATTACGCGCAACACCGTTTTTCCGGAGGCCGAGTTACTGGCCTTGTTGAAGGATTTCGTCGGCAAGGAACTCTCGCTGGCGGACCTGCAGCGCGCGGCGGATGTCATCACCTTCCACTACCGGGAGCGGGGCTACTTCGTCGCCCGCGCCTATGTTCCTGCACAGGACATCCATGACGGCATCGTCGAGATCATGGTGCTGGAAGGCAGGCTGGACGGCATCAGCCTCAAGCCGTCAACCGAACTTCGCTTGCGGCAGGAAACCGTGGAACGGACCCTGCGCGAGGCACTGCCGGACGCAGGAGCGATTCGCGAAGCTGATCTTGAGCGCGGCTTGCTGTTGCTCAACGACCTGCCGGGCATCGCGGTCCGCTCGGTGATTTCCCCCGGCGCCGCGCTCGGCACCTCGACCATCACCGCCGATGTGAGCGAAGGTCCGCTGGTCACCGGGGCGATCGACTTCGATACCCACGGCAACAAGTACAGCGGTTACTACCAGCTGGGTGCAACGCTGAACCTGAACGATCCCACGGGCCATGGCGATTTTTTCACGGCGCGCGTTGCCGCGACCTCCGGGACTTCCTATGGCCGGGTTGCCTACCAGATCCCGCTGGGCCATACCGGCCTGCGCCTGGCCGGTATCTACTCCGAGACCCGCTACGAGCTGTGCTGCGACTTCGATGCGCTGGAAGCCGAGGGCGAGGCGCAGACCGCCACGCTCGTCCTGCAATATCCGTTTGTGCGTGCCCGGGATGGCAGCCTCTACGGCAGCCTGGCCTACGATGCCAGGAGCTACTTCGACGAGACGATCGCCGGCACCACGGACGACAAGAAAACCCGGCTGTTCACCCTCGGCCTGAATGGCGACAGCCGCGATGTCCTGTTGGGCGGCGGCCTCAACAATTTCTGGCTGGCCGCGGTTTCGGGACGGCTCGACCTCGACGACTGGGCGCCGTACAAAGCCGCGGATGCCGCCAGCGCCCGCACCCAGGGCAGCTATGTCAAGTTTTCCTGGTCGTTGTCCCGCCTGCAGAGTCTCGGCGCATCGACCTCGCTGTATGCCGGGCTGGCCGGCCAGTTCGCCTCGAAGAACCTGGATTCCTCCGAAAAATTCGTGCTCGGCGGCGCGACCGGGCTGCGCGGCTATCCCTTGGGCGAGGCGGCGGGAGACGAGGGATTGCTGGTAAACATGGAACTTCGCCACAATTTCCTTGATTCCCTGCAACTGACGGGATTCGTCGAGCATGGAGAAATCCGCCTGCACAAGAATCCCTGGGCGGGATGGCAGGGCGCCAACACCCGCATCAGCAACCGCTACGGTCTGTCCGACTACGGCGTGGCGCTGAACTGGTACCAGCCGGGAAACATCGTGGTCCGCGCCAGTGCCGCGCAGCCGATGGGCAGCAACCCCGGCCGCAGTCTCCTTGGCAAGGATTCCGACGGGCGCGAGAGCGGTACTCACTTCTGGCTACAGATGGTGAAGTTTCTTTGACTGGAAGAAGTTAGCGGAACCGGCCGCAGCCGCGGCTGGTCCCAATAAGGATGGACGTGGCGACGAAATGCGGCGTATCTGAAGTAACAATTCGCGTATCCGGGGGCCGGAGATTGCGTCTTGTCCTGCGTCCGCGACGTCTGCTGAGCCGCCTGATGGCCGTGCTGCTGGTGACGGTCGGCGCGTTGCCGGTGCATGCGCTGGATCCGAATGCCCTGCCTACCGGCGGCCGGATTGCTGCCGGTACCGCGACCATCAGCCAATCCGGCAATGGCCTGAATGTAAACCAGGCGAGCGACCGGGCGATACTCAACTGGTCCACCTTCAACATCGGCGCCGACGCGGCGGTGAACTTCGCCCAGCCGCACGCCGGGTCCGTCGCGCTTAACCGTGTGCTGACCTCGGCCGGGGCATCGGACATCCAGGGCCGGTTGACCGCCAACGGACAGATTTTTCTCGTCAACCCCAGCGGCGTGCTGTTCGGCAAGGGCGCCCAAGTGGACGTCGGCGGCCTGGTCGCGTCCACGCTCGACATATCCGACACCGATTTTCTCGGCGGCCGTTATGTGTTCTCCCGCGCGGGTGCCGCCGGGTCGATCATCAACCAGGGCACGCTCAATGCCGCGCAGGGCGGCTACATCGCGCTGCTGGCCCCCGAGGTGCGCAACGAAGGCGTCATCACCGCGCGCCTGGGCAGCGTGGCGCTGGCGGCCGGCAACCGGGTCACGCTCGATTTTGCCGGCGACCGCCTGGTCAGCCTCGCCGTCGATCAGGCCGCCGTCGACGCGCTGGCCGAGAACCGGCACCTGATCCAGGCCGACGGCGGCAACGTCATCCTCGCCGCGCGCTCCGCCGGCGACCTCGCCGCGACCGTGGTGAACAACACCGGCCTGATCCAGGCCACCAGCGTCTCGCGGCAGAATGGCGTGATCCGCCTCGAAGGCCTTGGCACCGGCGTGGTGGCTACGTCCGGCACGATCGATGCCTCCGGGCGCGGCGCCGGCGAGACCGGCGGCAGCGTCAAGCTGCTTGGCGACCGGGTCGGCCTGATGGCCGGTGCGATCATCGATGCATCGGGCGATGCGGGCGGCGGCTCGGTGCTGATCGGCGGCAACTACCAGGGCCAGGGCCCGGAGCGCAACGCCTTGTTCACCTTTATCGACCCGACCGCGCGAATCAACGCCGATGCCCTGGGCCACGGCGATGGCGGTACGGTCATCGCGTGGGCCGACGACACGACGCGTTATTACGGCAGCATCAGCGCCAAGGGGGCGGGGGCGGGTGCGGGTGGCAATGGCGGCTTTGTCGAGACCTCGGGCAAGCGCATGCTTATGGCCCTCGGGCAGGTCGATGCCAGCGCTCCTGGCGGGCTGTCTGGCACCTGGCTGCTGGATCCGAACAACATCACCATTCAGGCGGCCGGTAGCGACACCAGCATAGTTGGCACCACAAATCTGTTTTCTTCGAACGACGCCGCGATCGTCACCACGGCGAGCATCCAGAATGCGCTGAACGCGGGTACCAGTGTCGCGGTGACAACCAATGCCGGCGGTACCAATGGGCAAGCGGGTGACATCACGGTTGCATCGGCCATCGCGAAGACCGCAGGCGGCAACGCCACACTTACGCTCAACGCCTATAACGACATCGTGTTCAACCCCGGCGCGAACGTCAGTTCGTCGGCTGGACAGCTCGGTATCACCCTCAATGCCGGCAGGAATATCAGCAGCGCGGCCAACATCAACACCAATGGCGGTCTGCTGCGATTCAATGCCGCCGGCGCCAGTTCGACGCAGTCCGGTGTGGTCAGCGGCACGGGCGGACTCACCAAGACCGGTATCGGCATCCTGACGCTGCAGGGCGCCAACACATACACGGGAGCGACCACGGTCAGTGCGGGTACGCTCAACATTCAAAGCGCAACGGCGCTGGGAGGGACGGGGACAGGGACGACCGTAGCCACGGGTGCCGCATTGGAATTGCAGGGCGGCATCACGGTTGGCGCCGAGGCGCTCAGCATCAACGGTACCGGCGTGGGTGGCAATGGGGCGCTGCGCAACATCAGCGGCAACAACACCTGGGGCGGTTTGGTCACCCAGGCCGGGAACTCCGAGATCCAGTCGGATGCAGGCCTGTTGACGCTCAATGCGGCAAACTCGGTGGCCGGCAACACCAGAACCCTGACCTTCGATGGTGCAGGCAATGGCCTCATCAGCGGCACCATCACCACCACCACCGGTGGCTTGACCAAGATCGGCATCGGTACCCTGACGCTGCAGGGCGCCAACACGTATACGGGAGCGACCACGGTCAGCGCGGGCACGCTGAATATTCAAAGCGCAACGGCGCTGGGGGGGGCCGGGACAGGGACGACTGTAGCCACGGGTGCCGCATTGGAGTTGCAGGGCGGCATCACGGTTGGCGCCGAGGCGCTCAGCATCAACGGTACCGGCGTGGGTGGCAATGGGGTGCTGCGCAACATCAGCGGCAACAACACCTGGGGTGGCTTGGTCACTCTGGCCCGGAACTCCGAGATCCAGTCGGATGCAGGCCGGTTGACGCTCGGCGCGGCAAACTCGGTGGCTGGCAACACCAGAACCCTGACCTTCGACGGCGCGGGCGATGGCCTCATCAGCGGCACCATCACCACGACTACCGGCGGGTTGATCAAGAACGGTGCAGGCACATTGATGCTGCAGGGCAGCAATACCTACACCGGCGCGAGTGCCGTGAACGCGGGTACGCTGACATTGAGCGGTGCCAACGGCGCCTCGACTGCCAGCGCGTTTACCGTCAACAAGGGAGGTACGCTCACGCTGGACAACGGCGCGGCGAACAATCTGAATCGACTGGGCAATGCGCTGGCGCTCACGCTCAACGGCGGTGAATTCAAGTTCATCGGCAGCAATGTCGCGGCCACCAATGCATCGGAAACCGTTGGCGCGCTGACCCTGCCTGCAAACGCGTCGACCATAACCGCCGTCGCCGGTACCGGCGGTTCCACCCGGTTGACGTTTGCCAGCGCCAACAGGACTGCCGGCGCGATGGCCCTGTTCAGAGGTGACAATCTGGGCGCTGCTGCGGGCGCCGGCAACGCCAATATCGACTTCACCACGTTGGCGGCTGCGAACCTGGTCGGCGGCAACACGACGATGGTAAACAAGCCGATTGTTACATGGGCGACGGGTGACAGCACTTCGGCGGGATCTGGCGTCGGCTTTGTGACCTATAACATCGATCCCCTCAGTAATGCTGTCAACACGACCGGAATCAGGCCGCTGTCACTGGCTACCGAGTACACCACCGCAACGGGCGTAGCCGGCGTTAACCTGAATGTGCCGCTTTCGGTAAGCCCGGATGTCAGTCGTGCCTTCAATTCAATCCTGTTGTCGGGCGGTTCCACCTACACGGTCGGTGCGGCGGGAGGTGCCAAGACCCTGACTGTGACAAGCGGCGCCATTTTCTCGGCCTCCGGCGCAGCGAACACGATTACGGGTCGCGCCACTCCGGATTTGTTGGCCCTTGGTACCGAGGGCAAAGTATCGACCCTGGGCGGCCTCAACATCACCACGGCCCAAATCAACGGGGCAAGCGCATTGACCAAGAGCGGGGCCGGGATTCTGACGCTGGGTGCCGCTAACGGCTATACAGGCACAACGACGATCAACGCCGGGACGTTGCTCGAAGGGGTGTCAAGCGCCTTGGGTTCTGGCGCGGTAACGGTACGCAATGGCGGCATATTAAATCTGAACGGCAACAGCGATAGCATCGGCGCCCTCACTCTGGAGAGCGGAACCGCTGTTGGCGCCAGCGTGACCACCGGCACGGGCACGCTGACACTAGGCGGTAATGTCACCTTGAACGCGAGTGGCACTGGCGGCACCGGCGCGACGATCGACGGCAATCTGTTGCTCGGCGCAACCCGGACATTCACAGTCAACAATGGAGCGGCATCCAATGATCTGACGGTATCAGCGCTCGTCAGCGGCGTGGGCGGCCTCATCAAGGCCGGGACCGGCACTCTCGCGCTCACCAACGCCAATACCTACACAGGTGCCACGTCGATCACCGCCGGCGTGCTCTCCGCCAATTCGCTCGCCAACGGCGGTGTGGCGAGCAGCATTGGCCAGTCTACCAACGCAGCGGCCAATCTGGTGCTGGGCGTCGGCACGCTGCAGTACACCGGCGCGACGGCATCCACCGACCGCAACTTCACGCTGATCGCCGCGACCACCAGCTCGATCGACGTTTCCTCGCCGACGGCCAACCTGACGCTGAGCGGGGCCAGTACCGCTACCACCGGCAACCTGACCAAGATCGGCAGCGGCACGCTCACGCTTTCCGGCGCCAATCTCTACACCGGCCGGACGACGATCAACGCCGGGGTGCTGAGCGCCAATACGCTTGCCAATGGCGGCACGGCGAGCAGCATAGGCGCGTCCACCAATGCCGCGGCCAACCTGGTACTGGGCGGGGGCACGCTGCAGTACACCGGCGGCACGGTTTCTACCGACCGCAATTACACCCTGACTGCCGGCCGGACCTCCACAGTCGATGTCACGGCCGGCGGCACGACGCTTACGATCGCTGGCGCCAGCACTGCCACAACGGGCGCGCTGACCAAAATCGGCAGCGGCACGCTCACGCTTTCCGGCGCCAATCTCTACACCGGACTGACGACGATCAATGCGGGCACGCTGCGTTACGGCGCAGCCAACGCGCTGCGAACCGGCGCTGTCACGGTCAATGACGGCGGAACCTACGATCTGGCCGGCTTTTCGGACAGCATCGGCGCGCTCGCGGTGAACAGCGGCGCCATCGGCGGCACTGTCACCACCGGTGCCGGGACGCTGACCTTGACCGGCAACATCACGTCAACCGGCGGTGCGTCAAACGCCTCCATTGGCGGTAACTTGGCTTTTGCGGCCACGCGCACGATCACCACCACCAATGCCGCCGACGGCTTGACGGTATCGGCTGCCATCAGCGGCGCCGGCGGCCTCACGAAAGCGGGTGTGGGTACGCTGACGCTGTCCGCTGATAGTTCCTACACCGGGATCACGACGATCGGCGCGGGCACGCTCAAACTGGGAGCGGCGGGTGGAGCTGTCAATACCCCGCTGGGGACGGTCGCTGCGGGAACCTCGATAACAGCCGGGGCGGTACTCGACCTGAACGGGTTCACGCCGGGGACGGCCGAAGCATTGACGCTCAGAGGAACCGGCATCGCCAACGGCGGCGCGCTGACCAACAGCTCCGCAACCGGCGCAAGTTACAACGGGCTGATCACGCTCGGGGCCGCAAGCAGCATCGTTACCGGCCCCGGAGACATCAACCTGGCCAATGCTGGAACCATTACCGGCGCGACCTTTGGCTTGACGCTAGGCGGTTCGGGCAATGGTTCCATATCCAGCGTCATAGGAACGACGAGCGGTATGCTGATCAAGAACGGGGCCGGTAGCTGGACGCTCGGCAATGCCAACAGCTATACGGGCCTGACCACGGTCGACAGCGGAACCCTGGTTGCCGCGGCAAACGGCGCCCTCGGCACAACGACGAATGGCACATCCATCACGAACGGTGCCACCCTGGGATTCTCGGGAAACATCAATTACGCATCTACCGAGGCGATTACCGTCAGGGGCGCCGGCGATGCGCTCAACAGCCGTGCCGGGGCAATCGACAACATTTCCGGTGCGAACAGCTTTGCCGGGGCGATTACGCTTGGTGCGGCAAGCACGATAGGTGCGACCGCCGGTACGCTGACGTTGTCCGGCGCGCTGAACAATGCCGGCAACCTGCTGACGTTCAACACCAACACCGGCGACATCAACGAATCCGGCTTGATCAGCGGCGCCGGCGGGCTGACCAAAAACGGTGCCGGCACGCTGACGCTGTCCGGCAACAACAGTTACTCCGGCGCGACGACGGTCAGCAGCGGCACACTGGTCGCTTCGCACGCGTCAGCGCTCGGCTCCACCTTGGGCGGAACGAGTGTTGCGGGTGGCGCCACACTCGAAATCACAAATGGCATCGCAATCGGCGCGGAGGCCCTGAATATCAGCGGTGCAGGCGTGGGCTCGAATGGCGCCCTGGTCGTCACCGCCGGCAGCGCCTCCATCGCCGGCGCTGTCACGCTCGACGCGAGCGCCAGCATCGGCGGCAATGGCAGCCTCACGCTCGGCGGCACCGTGGAAGATACGGCGCCGGGAACGTCGACGCTGACGCAAGTCGGCAACGGCACATTGATATTCTCCGGCACGGTCGGCGCGACCGATGCCCTCGCCGCCGTGACGACAAGCGTCGGGCAGACCACGGCCATCAACGGCGGCGCGATCACCACCACGGGCGCGCAGACCTACAACGGCGCCGTCACGCTGGGTGCCGGCACCACGCTGGCCAGCACCGGCAGCGGCAGCATCGCGTTCAACGGCACGCTGAACGGCGCCCATGCGCTGACGGCTAACACCGCCGGCACCACCACCTTCGGCGGCGTGGTGGGCGGTGTGAACGCGCTCACCACCCTGAGCACCAATCCCGGCGGCACTACCGCCATCAACGGCGGGGCGATCACCACCACCGGCAACCAGAGCTACGGCGACGCGGTGACGCTGGGTGCCGATGCCGTTCTCGACGCCGGCGCCGGCAACTTCTTCTTTTCCACCGTGAACGGCGCCCATGCGCTGACGGCTAACTCGACAGGAGCCACCAACTTCAACGGCATCGTGGGCGGCACCACCGCGCTGGCGAGCCTGACCACGGATGCGGCCGGCACCACCGCGATAAACACCACCGGCATCACCACCACGGGCGCGCAGACATACAGCGGCGCGGTAACACTGGGTGCTGGCACGACACTGAGCAGCACAGGCAGCGGCGACATTACTTTTGGCGGCGCTGTGGCAGGGGGGGGTGTAAATGCACTCACGGTCAACACCGCCGGCACCACCGCCTTCAACGGCGGCGTCACCGCGGTGACCACTCTGACCACGGACGCCGGAGGTAGCACCGCGATCAACGGCACGCCAATGTTCACCCAAGGTGCCCAGACCTACAACGACGCGGTGACGCTGGGTGTCAATGCGTTCCTCACTGCGCTTGGCGGCACCAACATCACCTTCGCCGGCACGCTGAACGGCGCCCATGCGCTGACGGTGAATACCGACGGCACCACCACCTTCGGCGGGATCGTGGGGGGCACGACCCCGCTGACGAGCCTGACGACCGACGCGACGGGCACCACCGCCATCAACGGCGGGGCGATCACCACCACTGCGGCGGGTGGCCAGGTATTCGGCGATGCGGTCACCCTGGGCGCGAACACCACGCTCAATGCGGGTGCGGGCGCAATCACCTTCAGCAACACGGTGGACGGCCTGTTCATTCTCGCGGCTAACACCGCCGGCACCACCACCTTCGGCGGCGTGGTGGGCGGTGTGAACGCGCTCACCACCCTGAGCACCAATCCCGGCGGCACTACCGCCATCAACGGCGGGGCGATCACCACCACCGGCAACCAGAGCTACGGCGACGCGGTGACGCTGGGTGCCGATGCCGTTCTCGACGCCGGCGCCGGCAACTTCTTCTTTTCCACCGTGAACGGCGCCCATGCGCTGACGGCTAACTCGACAGGAGCCACCAACTTCAACGGCATCGTGGGCGGCACCACCGCGCTGGCGAGCCTGACCACGGATGCGGCCGGCACCACCGCGATAAACACCACCGGCATCACCACCACGGGCGCGCAGACATACAGCGGCGCGGTAACACTGGGTGCTGGCACGACACTGAGCAGCACAGGCAGCGGCGACATTACTTTTGGCGGCGCTGTGGCAGGGGGGGGTGTAAATGCACTCACGGTCAACACCGCCGGCACCACCGCCTTCAACGGCGGCGTCACCGCGGTGACCACTCTGACCACGGACGCCGGAGGTAGCACCGCGATCAACGGCACGCCAATGTTCACCCAAGGTGCCCAGACCTACAACGACGCGGTGACGCTGGGTGTCAATGCGTTCCTCACTGCGCTTGGCGGCACCAACATCACCTTCGCCGGCACGCTGAACGGCGCCCATGCGCTGACGGTGAATACCGACGGCACCACCACCTTCGGCGGGATCGTGGGGGGCACGACCCCGCTGACGAGCCTGACGACCGACGCGACGGGCACCACCGCCATCAACGGCGGGGCGATCACCACCACTGGCGCCCAGACCTACAACGACCCGGTGACGCTCGGCACGGCGACGGCGCTAACCACCACCAACGGTGACATTACCGCGGCGGGCACGGTTAATGCCGGTGGCAACATGCTCACGCTCGTGGCCGGCAGCGGCAACGTGCTGCTGAACAATGCCGGCAACGATTTCGGTATCGTAGGAGTGATCTCTGCCAACAATGCCACGCTGGTGGACACCAACGACCTCACTCTCGGCACTTCAGGCTTTGCCGGTACGCTGACGGCGAACGCGAGCGGGAAGATCACGTTGGGCGGGAGCCTGACGGCAGGTGGCGCAGGTGATGCCATCGTGCTGGTGGCAGGCACCGACTTCGACAATTCCGGCAATCATTCGCTGAATCCGGGAACGGGTCGCTGGCTGGTGTATTCAACCGATCCAGGCAACGACATCCGCGGCGCAGGACTGCTTGCCGCGTATGACTTCAAGCAGTACAACACAACATTCGGCGGGGGAATCCTCGGCACCGGGGACGGCTTCATCTATTCCCTCGCCCCGACAATCACGGCGGGGCTGACGGGTACGGCAAGCAAGGTCTATAACGGCAACCCCAGTGCCGCCCTTGCCCCCGCCAACTACACGGTCAGCGGCGTGGTTGATGGTGATACCGTCACACTCAACAACCCGGCAGCCGGGACGTATGACGACAAGAATGTCGGCGCTGGCAAGACGGTGAC
>CAZGQB010000003.1:0-23826 GCA_964527055.1 uncultured Sulfuritalea sp. | reverse complement strand
TTGATGTCCTCCTGCGTGTAGCCGAAGGCCTGCTGGCGGTCGAGCAGGCTTTCGCTGAAACCACCGACCTCGCCCTGCGCGGCCACCGAATCGAGCCGCACGCGCACCGTCTCGATCCACTGCCGGTACGGCTTGGCGAAGGCGAACTGGTGCTTCAGCTCCTCGTCGTCGACGATGCGGCCCTGCTCGAAATCGATCAGGAACATCTTGCCCGGCTGCAGCCGCCACTTGCGCACGATGCGGTTCTCGGGGATCGGCAGCACGCCCGATTCACTGGCCATGACCACCAGGTCGTCGTCGGTGACGATGTAGCGCGCCGGGCGCAGGCCGTTGCGGTCGAGCGTCGCGCCGATCTGGCGGCCGTCGGTAAACGCCACCGCGGCAGGGCCGTCCCAGGGTTCCATCAGGGCCATGTGGTACTCGTAGAAGGCGCGGCGCTCCTCGTCCATCAGCGGGTTGCCGGCCCAGGCTTCGGGGATCAGCATCATCATGGCGTGGGCCAGGCTGTAGCCGCCCATCACCAGCAGTTCCAGCGCGTTGTCGAAGGACGCCGAATCCGACTGTCCGTCGTAGATCAAAGGCCAGACCTTCTCCAGGTCCTCGCCCAATATCGGCGACGAGATGCCGTGCTCGCGGGCACGCATCCAGTTCACGTTGCCGCGCAGGGCATTGATCTCGCCGTTGTGCGCGATCATGCGGAACGGGTGGGCCAGATCCCAGGTCGGGAAAGTGTTGGTGGAAAAGCGCTGGTGCGCCAGCGCCATGGCCGACACCGCACGTGGATCCTGCAGGTCGCGATAGTAAGTGCCGACCTGGTTGGCCAGCAACATGCCCTTGTAGACCACCGTCCGTGCCGACATCGAGGGCACGTAGAACATCTTGCCGTCGGGCAGCTTCTGCGCCTGGATGCTGTGGCCGATGGCCTTGCGCAGGATGTAGAGCTTGCGCTCCAGGGCGTCGGTGTCGGCGATGCCTGGGCCGGGGGCGATGAAGACCTGACGGATCACCGGCTCGATGTCCTTGGCCGACTGCGCCAGGCCGCTGTTATCGACGGGCACGTCGCGCCAGCCGAGCAGTACCTGACCTTCGTAGCGGATGGCGCGTTCGATCACCGCTTCGCAGGAACGCCGGCTGGCATCGCCGCGCGGGAGGAAAACCATGCCCACGCCGTACATGCCGTTCGGCGGCAATACCACGTTCTGGCGTGCCATTTCCTGGCGGAAAAACTCGTCCGGAATCTGGATCAGGATGCCGGCGCCATCCCCCAGCAGGGGATCGTAGCCGGTGGCGCCGCGATGCTCGAGGTTCTCCAGTATCTTGAGACCCTGCTCGATGATGGCATGGCTCTTCTGGTTCTTGATATGGGCAACGAAGCCGACGCCGCAGGCATCGTGTTCGTTTTCGGGGTCGTAGAGACCCTGGCGCTGGGGGAGGACCATCGTGTCTTTCCTCGGAAATGCGACCGGCAATCGGCCGAAATATCTGCAAAACGCGGCCGGCAAAAAAGCCGGGGCTTGCCGCTCCCCGGCCTTGGATGTCCCGCCATGCATCGCGGACACCCCAAATATACCGCCAAAAGCCGTGGATTTCAATACGCTGCAATGCAGCAATCGGGCTAGTGTGCGCCCTAGAACTCGCTGACGGCAAACAGGCGACGATGTTCCCGCATCGAGTAACGGTCGGTCATCCCGGCGATGTAGTCCGCCGTTGTCCGTTCGATTGTTCCCGCGGCAGCCATGGCCTGGTACTGGGGCGGCAGCAGGCGCGGTTCGGCGACGAACGCGCCGAACAGGTCATGGATCACGCGCCGCGCCTTGGCGGTCATGCGCAACACCTCGTAGTGCCGGTAGAGATGCTCGCGCAGGAAGCCCTTGAGCGCACGGTTCTCCTCCGTCATGGCCACCGAGAAACCTATCAGTTCCGGTGCGCGACGGACATCTTCCAGCGTGCTCGGGGCTGCTGCCGCAATACGCCGGGCCGACTCGGCCAGCAGGTCGGTAACCTGGGCGTCGATCATGCGCCGGATGGTTTCATGTACCCGGCGACGACCGGCGATGGAAGGGAATTCGGCCGAGACTTCGGCGGCGTGGCGCGCAAAAAGCGATACATCCTGAAGTTGGCCAAGGGTGAGCACTCCCGAACGCAATCCGTCATCTACGTCGTGGTTGTTGTAGGCGATTTCGTCTGCAAGATTGCATATCTGCGCCTCCAGCGAAGGGCGACGACCGTCGAGAAAGCGTTGGCCGAGTTCCCCCAGTTCCCGGGCGCGCGCCGGTGCGCAATGCTTGAGAATGCCCTCACGTGTCTCGAACATCAGGTTCAGCCCATCGAAGGAGCCGTAGCGTTCCTCGAGCCGATCGACGATGCGCAGGCTTTGCAGGTTGTGCTCGAAGCCGCCATGTCCCTGCATACATTCATTGAGCGCATCCTGGCCGGCGTGGCCGAAAGGGGTATGGCCAAGGTCATGGGCCAGCGCGATGGCCTCGGCCAGATCGTCGTTGAGTTCCAGGGCGCGCGCCACGGTGCGCGCGATCTGCGCCACCTCGATGCTGTGCGTCAGGCGGGTGCGAAACAGGTCGCCTTCATGGTTGACGAAAACCTGGGTCTTGTACTCCAGGCGACGGAAGGCGGTGGAATGCACGATGCGATCGCGATCGCGCTGAAACTCGCTGCGTACCTTGGGCCGTGGCTCCGCCAGCGTGCGCCCACGGCTGTTGCCGTCGCTGACCGCGCAGGACGCCAGATCAGGCATGGCAGCAGGCCTCGATGGCCGCGGCGATTTCGGCGGGCGGCGCATCGGCATGGATCACCGCCTGCCCGAGGCCCTTGAGCAGGATCAGGCGCAAACTGCCGGCGATGACCTTTTTGTCGTGCGACATCAGCTCAAGATAGCGCGCCACACCAAGATCGGGTCCGGTGACAGGCAGGCCGGCTCGCAGCATCAGGGCTCGCACCCGATCCACATCGGCGGCTGACAGCCAGCCCAGGCGATGGGAAAGCTCGGTGGCCATCATGGTGCCGGCGGCAACCGCCTCGCCGTGCAGCCATTCACCGTAGCCCATGCCGGTCTCGATCGCATGGCCGAAGGTATGGCCAAGGTTGAGCAGCGCTCGGCCGCCCTCCTTTGCCGTTTCAAATTCGTCGGCAGCCACCACTTCGGCCTTGTTGGCGCAGGAGCGTTCGATTGCCCACGCCAGGAGTTGCCCGTCACGCCTCACCAGGCCATCCATGTTGGCCTCCAGCCACTCGAGGAAGGGAAGGTCGCGGATCAGCCCGTACTTGATGACTTCCGCCAAACCCGCCGACAACTCGCGCGCCGGTAGCGTCTTCAGCGTATCGGTATCCGCCAGTACCAGCTTCGGCTGCCAGAAGGCCCCGACCATGTTTTTGCCGCGCGGAAGGTTGATGCCAGTCTTGCCGCCCACCGATGAATCGACCTGCGACAACAGGGTGGTTGGTATCTGGATGAAGGGCACGCCGCGCTGGTAGGTGGCGGCGGCAAACCCCGCGAGGTCGCCGATGACTCCGCCGCCGAGGGCAACGATCGTGGTGCTGCGATCGCACCGGGCAACCAGCAGGGAATCGTGGATCAGGTTGAGCGACTCCCAGTTCTTGTGCGCCTCGCCATCGGGAAGAATGATCGGCGTCACGCCAGCGCCGACTTTTTCCAGGCCGCCGCGCAGACGCTCAAGGTAGAGCGGGGCCACCGTCGTATTGCTGACGAGAGCTATCCGCGGACTGCGCAGGAAAGGCTGGACAAGGTCGGCACGCTCCAGCAGGTCGCCCCCGATCAGTATCGGATAGCTGTGGGCGCCGAGCGCAAGCGTCAGGCTGCGCATTGCTTTTGCAACTCCCGTTCGACCTGCCTTACCAGGTGGCCGATGCTGCCGCCCAGGCTGTTGACGATGATATCGGCAACCTCGCGGTACAGCGGATCGCGCACGGCGAACAACTCCTCAAGCTTCTTCAGCGGATCGTCGACCTGCAGCAGTGGCCGGTTATGGTCGAGACGGGTGCGCTCGAACAACAACTGTGGCGTGGCGTGGAGATAGACAACCACTCCGCTCTCCTCGATGGCGTCGCGATTTTCAGGCCGGAGCAAGGCGCCCCCCCCCGTGGCGACTATCAGGCCCGACCGGCTGCCCAGCTCGGCCAGCACTCTTGATTCGCGGTCCCGAAACCCCTGTTCGCCCTCGATGTCGAAAATCACGGGAATCCGCACGCCGGTGCGCGCCTCGATCTCCTGATCGGCATCGACAAAGGAGCGCTGCATGCGCTTGGCGAGCTGGCGCCCGACCGTGGTCTTGCCCGCTCCCGGCATGCCGACTAGATAGATATTGCGGTTCGGATTCACTTTCCGATTGTAGCAGCGCAGGCCACGGGACACGCCACCATTGCCCCCCCCACAAGCGGATTCCACCAGAGTTTCCATACCTCGGTTCCGACTGACGGGGGCCACCCCGCGCTCCTCGCCACCGGCGGCGCCATAAATGCACGGGGCCGGCATCAGCCGGCCCCGAGGAGACCGTGAAGCTGACCCGGCGTTATCGCTGTGTCAGGTTTTCGCTGAGGATGCGCGGCGTGATGAAGACCAGCAACTCGCTGCGCGCCGAGCTCTTGGTCGTGGTCTTGAACAAGTTGCCCACGTAGGGCAGGTCACCCAGGAAGGGAACCCTGTCCTGGCTTTGAAGCTCGGATTCGCGCGCAAATCCGCCGATGACCACGGTTCCGCCATTCTCCACAATCACGTTGGTGGTCACGGTATTGGTATCCAGGCTGCCGGTCGTCGCATTGGTGATCGTGCTCTTGGCGATGTTCAAGTCAAGGCTGATGCGGTTGTCCGGGTTGACCGACGGTGTCACCCCGAGCGTAAGGGGCGCCGAGAAAGTCTGGTAGATCGGCAGGCCCGTCGTCGCGTTGACGCCGCTGAGGATGGTCACCTGCTGCGTATTGTTGATCGTGGCCGCCTTGCGATTCAGCGTGACGACCCGCGGGGAAGAAATCGTCTTGTTACGCAGGTCGGTTTCCGCAGCCTGCAGCTCCAGTGCTAGCAGCTTGCTGCCGGCGTTGTTGAACAGCATCAAACCGAAGTTGGCCGCACCTGCCAGGGAATAGCTGGGTTTGAAGATGTCGGTCGATCGGGTCAGGACCGGCGTGCTCGGCGCATTGTAAGTATCGACATTGGAATAGCTCGACGTGGTGCCAAAAGCGGCGCGGGTTCCGGTACCGAACAGCTGGTGTCCGCCGGAGCCGAGGAGATTGGCATTGGCCAGGCGCAAACGCATGCCGAGCGAGCTGGCGAATCCGGTCGAGGCCTCCACGATACGGGCTTCGATCATCACCTGCTTGGGCGGCACATCCACGTTGCGGATGACTTCGCGAATGGCTTCCACCACAGAGGCCGTATCGCGGACGAATATCTGGTTGGTTGCGTCGTGGGCCGAAATGCTGCCGCGGGCGGTAAGCATGCCCTTGGCGGGACCGGCACCGCCCGCCGGCGCGGGACCGCCCGGTGCTGGCGCCGGCGAAGGGGAACCACCGGCGATATTGGCCGCCGGGGAGACAACGCCGGCGACCGGAGGCGCGGCACCCGTCGGCGTCGCGGCGGGAGCGAAACTGGCATTTACCAGGGCGATGATATCGCTCGTCTTGACGTAGTTGAGTTTGAAGGTTTCGGCCACCAGCGGTGCGACATCGCTGGCCCTCGCGGCTTCGTCCGCGCTGTCCTGGTCCCGCTTCTGCAGGACGGCCCGATCGCCGAAAAGAATGATGTCGTTGCGCACCCGCATTCCGGCATTGACCTGCCCCATGATGATTTCGAGCGCCTGGTCATAGGGAATGTTGTCGAGATTCGCGGTTACGGTTCGTCCGTTCAGCGAGGGATCGATCAGCACGTTCTTGCCGGAAATGTCGGCCAGGGTGCGCAGGACCATGGTGGCATCGGCGGAGAAGAAATTGATCGAGACTTTCTTGCCCTGCTGGCCGGTCTGGACCAGCTTGTTGGCATCATCCGCCGGTATCGGTTTGACCTCGATAGACAGCTGGTTGTTCGCCAGATGCGCCTGGTGAAACCAGCGTCCGCGGGCGTTGATGTCGATGCGCGTCAGGTTGCCCATGGCGCGCGAAGTCATCACGGTAACCGGCGTGGCGAAGTCGTTGACGTCGCGACGGTTCTGCAGGCGTTCGGGCAACTCCACATCCCGCAGTTCCACGGTCAGGCCCGTCCCTACGCGCCTTATGTCTACCGGCACGGTACCGTCGGTCAGGTCAATGGTGATCCAGGCCTGGCCTTCTTCGCCGCGACGGAAGAGGATATCGCGTATTGCCGCCGCCTCGGTCCGGGTCGCCGGGCTTCCCGGCGCACCCGCCGGAGGCGACGCAGTTCGCTGAAATACGCTGGGCGCCGCCTCATTGGTCGCCTGCACGCCTTGTCCCTGCAGCTTGATGAACAGAACATCGCCGGCGATTTCGGTGGAAAACTTGGTCGGTCGGTAGAGATTCAGCACCAGCCGTGTCAACTTGTCGGACTGAACCAGATTCAGGCTCTTGAGGTCACCCTCCGCCACCTGTTGCGTCGACTGGCCGGACTTGTTGTCGGTCTCGGGGAAGTCGATCACCACCCGCGGCGGCTCGACCACGCTCCAGTTTCCAGGCATCGACTTCAGGGGTGCCGCCATCTGTACCTTGAGCAGGACTTGATCGCCATCGCGCCTGACCTGGATCTGCTTGATGGAGTTTTCTGCCGCGAACGAAATGCCGGCGAGTCCGAGCCAAAGACCCGCAAGTGCAACCGCGGCGCGTTTAGTGTTCTTCATCAACGTCCTCCTTCTTTCGGCACGATGAGCAGCTTTTCCTGCGCCACCCACGCGCCGTTGGCATCTTTCACGGATTCAACTACCGTAACGCCTTCTCTGGTGATTGCCGTGATCTTGCCAAAGTTGCGGCCCATGAATTCGCCCACGCGCACATGCTTGGGCTTGTTTGGCGGCGGCGTCTGGATCAGGGCATAGGGCACCGGCCCCGCCATGATGACGCCGGTCACCCTGAGATCCTCGAGCGGGAAAATCTCCAGTGGTTGCTGGGGACGCGCGCGGTCCGGCGCGGTCTTGTCCGCGGCGACGTCCAGCGTCACGATCTTGCCCGCAGCAAAGGGGGGCGTGAGCATCTCTGTTTCGTAGGAAACCACCGGGAACGGGGTTATTTCAGGAAGCGGCGCCACTTTGCCCTTCATGCCCTTGGCCTCGTCCCGCATCCACTGCCGCAAATCCTGGTGCTCCTGGCTGCCGCAGCCCAGCAACAACAGCGGCAGGATCAGCGCAGCAAGCCGGCGGGAGTTCATTTCCGGCCTCCCTTGGGTTGCTGAGTCTTCTTCTGGCTGGCCATCTCCGCTTCATCAAGATAACGGAAGGTCTTGACCGTGGTTCTCAGCACCAGGGTCCCGTTCGGATTCGTACTCATGTTGATATCGTTCAAGGTAACGATACGCGGCAACTTGGCGACATCTCCGGTAAACGCGCCGATGTCATGATAACTGCCGATCAGATTCAGCGTAATCGGCACCTCGGCGTAGAACTCCCGCGGCGCCTCACCACCCGGCTTGAAAAGCTCGACCGCCAGCCCGCGGCTCTGGGCCGCCTTGTTGATATCGACCAGCATGTCTCCCATTTCGGCCTTGTTAGGCAATTGCTTGAGCAAGGCACCGAACGAGCGGTCGATCTCGGCCAGCTGGCGACGGTATTCGTCGAGATTTACCGCCTGCTTCTTCTTGCCCAGCCAGTCTTCCTTGAGCTTCGCTTCCTGCTGTTTCATGGCATCCAGCTCCTCGAGCTGAACGCTCCAGCCGAAAGCCCCGAAGCCCCAGGCGGCGGCCAGCAAGGCGGCAAAAAAACCGAACAGTATGACGATGCGCGGTGCCAGCGGCCACAAGCCCGGATCCTTGAAGTCCAGGGTCTTGAAATCCATCGCCAGTTGCTGGAAGTTGATCAGTGGCGCCTTGGGTGCCACCGGCTCCGACTTGACCGCCTGCTTGTCCGCCAGCTTTTCGGCGGCGGACTTGCGCTTGAACAAACCGGCAATCGAAGGGGGCAGCTTCATCATTTCTTCCCTGGCGCCGCAGTCTGACGGGTGATCATGGTGGTGATGCTGAAGGCGTTGAGCCGGCGGCTGGCAACCGTCTCGGCCTTGGTTTCGACCAGCGTCGATTTCTCGAGCAAAGGCGATTCGTCGAGATTATTCATCAGCGTCGTGATTCGCGCATTCGACTGGGCATAGCCGGTGATGGAGATTCTTTGCCCGGTTTGCACCAGAGTGCGCAAATAGATGCCTTCGGGGACCTGCTTGGCCAACTCGTTGAACAGGTGCACCGTTTCCGTGCGATTGGCCTGTAACGCCTCGATGACCCGCTTGCGCGCCAGTAGCGCGTTGGTCTGCTCCTGGATTTTCTTGATTTCGTTGATTTCCTTGTCCAGGCTGGAAATTTCCCGCTTGAGGAATTCATTCGCTTCGTTTTGCGCGGTAATCTGGCGGTTTATGAACGAGAATCCCAGGAACCAGATCAGTCCGGCCAGTACCGCAATCATCCCGAGCAGGACGTAGAACTGCTGTCGCCGCGACTTGCGCTTGGCCTCGCGATGCGGAAGCAGGTTGATCCGTATCATTGATCGAACTTCCTGAGCGCCAGCCCGCACGCCACCATCAGCGACGGTGCGTCCGTGGCCAGCTGCTTGGCCCGAATGCGCGGCGAAATGGCCATGCCGGCAAAGGGATCCGCGAGCAGCGTGTTGATATTGGTGCGCTGGCCGACGATTTCCGCCACACCGGGAACAAGTGCCGAACCGCCGGCGAGAATGATGTAATGCACCTCGCCGTATGGCGTGGATGTAAAGAAGAATTGCATGGCACGCGCGACTTCCTGCGCCAGTCCCTCAATGAACGGGTGAAGAATTTCCGCTTCGTAGTTGTCCGGCGGCGTTCCGGAACGCTTGAGGCTTTCCGCCTCCTCCGGCCCCATGCCGTAAGCGCGCATGATTTCCTCGGTCAGCCTGACTCCGCCAAAGGCCTGCTCCCGCGTGTACAGCTGCTGGTCATCCTTCATGATGGTGATTTTCATCGCCGATGCGCCGACATCCACCAACGCCACGATCTGCCCGGCGCCCTCGCCGGGAAGCTGCTTGGTAACGAGCTCGTACGCCGCCTCGGTTGCATACACCTCGACGTCCATCACCACGGGCTTCAACTCGGCCACTTCGGCGGCGGCCACGCGATCTTCGACTTTCTCCTTGCGCGACGCAGCCAGCAGGACTTCGACATCATCGGGATTGCCCGGCGCCGGACCGATCACCTGAAAATCGAGATTGACCTCCTCCAGGGCAAACGGGAGATACTGGTTGGCTTCCGACTCGACCTGGATTTCCATCTCCTGGTCGCGCAGGGTCGCCGGCAACGAGATCTTCTTGGTAATCACGGCTGCCGTCGGCAAGGCCATGGCGACGTATCGTGTCGAGGTCCCGAGCCTCTTCCAGCAGCGTTGCAGGGTTTCCGCAACGGCCTCGATCGACGCCAGATTACCATCGACCACGGCATCTTTCGGCAGCGGCTCGATGGCGTAGCGCTCGACACGCGGCTGCCCCTTGCCGGCATCGACCAGCTCGACCATCTTGACGGCCGTCGAACTGATGTCCACTCCGATCAGCGGACGGAGCTTCGGGTCAAAGATCGACTTCAGTGCCGTGACATCGATCTGCAATGAATTTTCCTTTAAAAATATTGCGTTACAAGCTATACGGATAATTTACTTCAGATGCTAGCAGCAACTATATCGACTGTAAAGCTAAATTATCAGCACCAAGCCAACGAAGCGTGTCTCTGGCACCACAGCTATAATTCCTCGCGCCGCCCTCCTCCCAGCCCACCGTGTCCATTTCCGCCCTGCCCACTCCCGTTCGCTGGGTGTTGTATCTCCTGCTCCTGACCGGCGGCACCCTGTTATCGGTGGCCGCCCTTGCCGGCATAGTGTTGCTGCTTGCCTACCCGCAACTGCCTTCGGTCGAGGTACTGACCGACTATCAACCCAAGATTCCGCTGCGCATCTACTCCGCCGACGGCTACCTGATCGGCGAATTCGGCGAGGAACGACGCAATTTTGTGTTGATCAAGGATGTTCCCGCCGTCATGACCCAGGCAATTCTCGCCGCCGAAGACGAGCGCTTCTACCAGCATCCCGGCATCGACACGCTGGGCGTATTGCGCGCAGCGTATTCCAATTTCGTCGGCGGCGGCAAGCGCCAGGGCGCATCGACCATCACCATGCAGGTGGCGCGCAACTTTTTCCTTTCCACAGAAAAGACCCTGACCCGCAAACTTTACGAGATGTTACTTGCTTTCAAAATCGAGAACAATCTGGGAAAGGATCAGATCCTCGAGATCTATATCAACCAGATTTATCTCGGCCAGCGGGCCTACGGCTTCTCTTCGGCCGCGCAGATATACTTCGGCAAGGCGCTGAAAGACGTCAGCATCGCCGAAGCGGCCATGCTCGCCGGTTTGCCGAAAGCGCCTTCGCGCTTCAACCCGGTGGCCAATCCAAAGCGCGCACAGCTCCGCCAGCGCTACGTCCTGCGCCGGATGCATGAGTTGAATTTCATCGACGATGCCCGGTGGAAGGCTGCCCAGGCGGAAACCCTGCACGTAAAACGCGATGTCAACGACTTCGGCGTCCGCGCCGAGCACGTTGCCGAGATGGCGCGACAGATTGCCGTCGAGCACTTCCCTGACGAGGTCTACAACCGCGGCCTGCGCGTGATCACCACCATCAACCGCGCCGACCAGCAGGCTGCCTATCAGGCATTGCGCCGCGGCGCCATGGATTACGACCGGCGTCATGGCTATCGCGGTGCCGAAGCCTACGTCGACATGAAAGACATCGCTTCGGACCAGGACGAGGAACTCGAAGATCACTTGTCCGACTATGAGGATAGCGACGACCTGCTGCCGGCCATCGTCCTCGAGTCCGGACCGAGGCAGGTACGCGCCTATCTGCGCGGCGGTGAGGTGCTGACGATTGGCGAAGACGGCCTCAAATTCGCGGCCCGCATGCTGGATGACAAGGCTGCGCCGAACAAGCGCATACGGCGCGGCGCGGTCATCCGCGTGCAAAAGGCCGGCAAAGGCTGGCAGATCCTCCAGTTGCCTGAGGTCGAAGCAGCGTTCGTCGCCGCCAGCCCGGTCGACGGAGCGATCCGGGCGCTGGTCGGCGGCTTCGATTTCCATCGCAACAAATTCAACCATGTCACCCAGGCCTGGCGCCAGCCGGGTTCCAGCTTCAAGCCCTTCATCTACTCCGCCGGCCTGGAAAAGGGTTACACGCCGGCCTCGGTGATCGCGGACGAGCCCGTCTCGATCTCGGCCGAAGAGACCGGCTCCCAGGCATGGGAACCGAAGAACTACGACGGCAAGTACGAAGGCCCGATGAGCCTGCGCACCGCATTGGCAAAATCCAAGAACATGGTCTCGATCCGCCTGTTGCGTTCCATCGGCACCCAGTATGCGCAGGACTACGTGACGCGCTTCGGCTTCGATGCCGACAAGAATCCGCCATACCTGACCCTGGCCCTCGGCGCCGGGGCTGTGACGCCGTGGCAACAGCTTGCCGCCTATTCGATTTTCGCCAACGGCGGCTACCGCATCACGCCCTATATCGTGCGCCAGATCGTGGACGACAAGGGCACGGTGCTGGCCGCCATGCAGCCGGCGCTGGCAGGCGACGAGACGCTGCGCGCGATCGACGCGCGCAATGCCTGGCTGATCGACTCGATGATGCACGACGTGGTGCGCCGCGGCACCGCGACGCGCGCCGCGGCCGCGCTCAAGCGCAGCGACCTGGCGGGCAAGACCGGCACCACCAACGACTACATCGACGCCTGGTTCTGCGGCTACCAGCCGACGGTGGTCGGCGTCGCCTGGATCGGCTTCGACCAGCCCAGGCGCATGGGCAACGGCGAAACCGGGGGAGCCGCGGCGCTGCCGATCTGGATCGGCTTCATGGAGCATGCCCTGAAGGGGATTCCGGAAAGCTGGCAGGAAACCCCGGATGGACTTGTGCCGATCGTCGCCCACGATCCGTCGGGAAAGACCAACAAGGAGCTGATCTACAAGGAGCACCTGCCGGCTCCGCCGGTGGATGCGGAGACCGAAGAACCGAAGCAGGAACCGACGCAAGAGCCCGCACCGGTGGTGGACGCCAAACCCAGGCCGGTGGAGAAGCCGGCGGCGCAAAAGTCCGCGGAAAAGAAAAACTAGAGCGCGATCCGCACCCCGGCCTGTTCGGAGACGGTGCGCGACAGCGCGGCCAGCAGTTCCTCGCCGTCGCGCGTGCCGAGCCAGCGCCCGCCTTCGGGCCGGAAGTGATACCCCCCCGACTTGGCCGCCACCCAGATTTCGCGCGCCGCGCCGTGGCGATTGACGATGATCTTCGAACCGTTCTCGAACTCGACCTCGATCACGCCGCCGGGCTTGGTCTCGAAATCGAAATCGGCGACGCCGCTCGTCGAAGCCGCCTCCAGCGCCGCTTCGATGCGCGCCAACTCGGCATCTGCCGCCATCATGAATTCCCGTTCGTCCATCGCGCCCTGCCTTCAATTGTGCAATACAGCCGACAGGATACCGAATGTCGCTGGCTCCGCGCGCCGCATATACTTACGCCTTCAGTCCCCTGCCCGATGAGACCCATGCGCCCGCTGCCCGCCCTAGCTGTCCTGCTCGCTCTCGCCCTCGCCGCTTGCGGCACCAAGACCCCGCTCAGGTTGCCCCCGCCGGAACAACCCGCTGCCGCGGCGCCGGCGCCGACCAACGCCGACAAGCCGGCCGGGCCCGGACGATGAGTCTGACCACGATGGGCAGGAACGGGCTGCAAGTCGAGTCCATCGCCTTGAGCGAAGTCGCGGCGCGCTTCGGCACGCCTTGCTACGTATATTCGCGCGCCGCGCTGACCGCAGCCTACGGCGCCTACCGCGACGCGCTGCAGGCGCACGGCCTGGCTTACCGATCGCTGATCTGCTACGCGGTCAAGGCCAATTCCAACCTCGCCATCCTGAACCTTTTCGTCCGGCTCGGCGCCGGCTTCGACATCGTCTCCGGCGGCGAACTGGCGCGCGTGCTGGCTGCCGGCGGCAAGCCGGAGAAGATCGTTTTTTCCGGGGTCGGCAAGTCGTGCGCGGAAATGCGCGCGGCGCTGGAGGCGGGTATCCACTGCTTCAACGTCGAATCCGCCAGCGAGCTGGACCAGCTCGACGAAGTCGCCGGCAGCCTCGGCCGCCGCGCACCGGTGTCGCTGCGCGTGAATCCGGACGTCGACGCGAAAACCCATCCCTACATCTCCACCGGCCTCAAGACGGCAAAATTCGGCATCGCCTTCGGCGAAGCCTTCGATATCTACCGTCGCGCCGCGAACCTGCCGCATATCGCGGTGAGGGGCATCGACTGCCACATCGGCTCGCAACTGCTCGATCCGGCACCGGCCGCCGAGGCCGCGGACAAGGTGCTGGCGCTGGTCGATCGCCTCGCCGCCGCGGGCATCGCGCTGGAACACATCGACCTCGGCGGCGGCATGGGCATCCAGTACCGCGCCGACGAGCCGGCGCCCCCCGTCGCCGACTATCTGGCGCCGATGCTGGCGAAACTTGCCGGACGCCGCGAAAAGCTTGTGTTCGAACCCGGCCGCTCGCTGGTCGGCAACGCCGGCCTGCTGCTGACCCGGGTACAGGTACTGAAGCCGGGCGAGGAAAAGCACTTCGCCGTGGTCGACGCGGCGATGAATGACCTGATGCGCCCGGCGCTGTACGACGCCTGGCACGACATCGTACCGGTCACCGCCACAAAAGTCGGCGCCGGCGACATGGCAGCTGCGATGCCTTACGAAATCGTCGGCCCGGTCTGCGAGTCGGGGGATTTCCTCGGCCACGACCGGAAACTGGCGCTGAACGAGGGCGACCTGCTCGCCATCCTCTCGACCGGCGCCTACGGCATGGCCATGGCCTCCAACTACAACAGCCGGCCGCGCGCCGCCGAAGTCATGGTCGACGGCGATGCCACGCACCTGATCCGCCGCCGCGAGGAGGTTCCGGAACTCTTCGCCCTCGAATCGGTCCTGCCTTGATGCGTCATCCCCTTGTTGCCTGCCTGGCACTGATCCTCCTCGCCGGCTGCGGCCAGAAAGCCGAGGAAAAGAAGGCTGTCCCGCCGCCATCGTTGATCACCGTGACCCAGGCCACCAAGGGCGAGTTCGAGGTCGTGCTGGAAACCCTGGGCACGCTTGAAGTTCTCGCCGATCCGAAAATCGGCGCCGAAGTCGCCGGCCGGGTGACCCAGGTCCTGGCGCGCACCGGGACGCAGGTCAAAGCCGGCGACCTCATGGCAGTGATCGATGCCGGCGATGTCGCCCTGCAGAACAAGGCCGACGAAGCCGAAGCGCGGCGCATCGAGGCACTGGCGAAGCAGCAGGAAAAGCTCGCCGAGCGGCAGCAGGCCCTGATGGACAAGGGCTTCCTTTCGAAAAACGCCGGCGAGGATGTCGCCGCCCAGCGTGCTGCCCTCGCCGCCCAGCATGAGGCGGCGAGGGCGCGCGCCGACCACAGCCGCCGTTCGCTCGGCAAGACACAGGTGCGGGCGCCGATCGACGGCATCGTCGAAGTCCAGATCGTTTCCCCCGGTGATTACGTCAAGGTCGGCGATCCGCTGTTCAACCTGGTCGCGCCGAAGAAGTTGCGCGCCCACCTGCCCTTTGCCGAAAGCCTCGGCCCGCGCCTGCAGGTCGGGCAGGAAGTCAGGCTGCATTCCCCGCTGGCGCCGGGCAAGGTATTCACCAGCCGCATCAAGGACATCCGCCCCGGCATCGTCGAGGGCAGCCGCTCGCTCGACGTGCTGGCCGACATCGACAATGACGGCAGCCTGCGCGGCGGCGGCACGGTCAATGCCGCCGTGATCGTTTCGGCCAGGGCCGAAGCGCTCACCGTGCCCGAGCAGAGCATCGTTCTGCGCCCCGCCGGCAAGGTGGTGTATGTCATCGCCGACGTGGATGGCCAGAAGAAGGCGCAGCAGAAGCCGGTCAGGGTCGGCGCCAAGCGCGGTGGCCGCATCGAGATACTCGAAGGCCTCGCCGGCGGCGAAACCATCGCGCTGGACGGCGCCGGCTTCCTCACCAACGGCACCGCGGTCGCCGTCAAGGAGGCGGCCGGGGCTGCCAGCAAAGTTCCCGCAGGGACGCAGAGCGCAGGCGCTGGCGGCACGGCGGCCGCCAAAGACGCCGCCAAACCCGAAGCCCCCCTCACCCCCAACCCCTCTCCCGCGAGGGGAGAGGGGAGCGTCGCGAGTCGCTGACGCGACTTTCCTTGGAATGACCCTGCCCGAGCTTTCCGTCAAGCGCCACGTCCTGGCGTGGATGGTCAATGCCGTGCTGGTGCTGTTCGGCTTGATCGCCTTCACCCGCATCGGCATGGACCGCCTGCCCTACATCGAATTTCCGGTGGTCTCCGTCACCACCGCACTGAAGGGCGCCAATCCCGACATCGTCGATTCCAGCGTCACCAACCTGATCGAAGGTGCGGTCAACAGCGTTCCCGGCATCGAACACATCCAGTCGACCTCGTCGCCGGGGGTCTCCGTCGTCAACATTACCTTCGGCCTGGAAAAGGACGTCGATGTCGCCTTCACCGAGGTGCAGTCCAAGGTCAATCAGGTGCTGCGCAGGCTGCCGAAGGACGTCGATCCGCCCGTGGTCGCCAAGGTCGAGACCAACGCTTCGCCGATCTTCTGGATCGCGGTGCAGGGCGATCGCACCCAGCAGCAGCTGAACCAGTACGCGAGCAACGTCATCAAGAAGAAGCTGGAAACCATCGACGGCGTCGGCGAGGTGCGCCTCGGCGGCCGCCGTGACCGCACCATCCGCGTGAACCTCCTGCCCGATCGCATGACCGCGCTGGGCGTCTCGGCGCAGGACATCAGCGATGCGTTCGCCCGCGAGCATGTGCAGCTGGCCGGCGGCTTCGTCGTCGGCGAGACCACCGAGCACCTGGTCAAGCTCGACCTCGAATTCCATACCCTCGACGCGCTGGGCGGCCTCGTCGTCGGCTACCGCGGCAGTCCGCCCAGCGCCGCGCCGATCCGGCTGGCCGACATCGCCGAACTGGAGGACGGCCTGACCGACAACCGCCAGCTGGCGCGCTTCAACGGCGAAACCACGATCGGCATGGGCGTGGTCAAGGTCACCAATGCCAACACCGTCGCCATCGTCGAGCGCATCAAGGAAAAGCTCGCCAGCGAAATCGAGCCGCAACTGCCGCCGGGGATGAGGATCAGCATCGTCTCCAACGATGCCGTATTCATCCTCGAGATCGTCAATTCGCTCAAGGAACACCTGATCGAAGGCACGCTGCTGGCCTCGCTGGTGGTCTGGTTCTTCCTCCGTTCGCTGCGCTCGACGCTGATCGTCGCGCTGGCGATCCCGGTCTCGCTGATGGGCGCCATCGCGGTGATCTACTTCTTCGGCTACACGCTGAACTCGCTGACCATGCTGGCACTGCTGCTCCTGATCGGCGTCGTGGTGGACGATGCGATCGTGGTGCTGGAGAACATCTTCCGCCACCGCGAGGAGATCGATCCCGAGCCGGTGGCCGCCGCGGTCAATGGCAGCAGGGAAGTGGTGTTCGCCGTGATCGCGGCGACGCTGTCGCTGGTCTCGATCTTCGCCCCGGTGATCTTCCTCTCCGGCATCATCGGCCAGTTCTTCCGTTCCTTCGCCGTGGTGGTCACCTTCGGCGTGCTGGTGTCGCTGTTCGTCTCGCTGACCCTGACGCCAATGCTGTGCTCGCGCTACCTCAAGGTCGAAAAGCAGCACGGCCGCATCTACCACCTGTTCGACCGCGTGCTGAACGGCCTCGACCGCATTTACGTCGCGCTGCTCGACCGCGCCCTGCGCCACCGCTGGCAGGTCGTGGCGCTGACCCTCGCCGTGGTCGGCTCGTCGACTATCTTCTACATGAACGTCGGCAAGACCTTCACCCCTGACGAGGACGAGGGCCGCTTCCGCATCTCGCTGCGCACGCCGCTGGGCTCCAGCATCGACTACACCGACGCCAAGCTGCGCGAGGTGGAGGAAGTCCTGGGCAGATACCCCGAGATCCGCACCGAATTCGCGCTGATCGGCCTCGGCACCGCCGGCCAGGTCAACCAGGGCACGGTCATCGTGCGCATGGTGCCGCGCGACGAGCGCAAGCGCAGCCAGCAGGAAGTGGTCGCCGCGGTGCGCCGCGATCTCGCCGCGATCCCGGGCGCGCGCGCCTTCGCCTCGCCCTTCTCCATCGTCGGCGGCGGCCAGCGCGGCGAGCCGCTGCAATTCGTGCTGACCGGCGACAACATCGACGAAATCGGCCGTCTCTCGCGCGAACTGCAGCAGAAGCTCGCCACCGTACCCGGCATCGGCCGCGTCGATTCCGACGTCCAGCTCGACCTGCCACAGCTGGTGTTCGTCCCCGACCGCCTGCGCATCGCCGCCGCCAACCTGTCATCGAGCGACGTCGCGCTGGCGGTGAACATGCTGACCGGCGGCGTCGACATCGCCAAATTCAACGACGAACCGGGCGACGGCCAGCGCTATGACATCCGCGTCAAGGCGAAGCCCGGCGAGTTCGCCCAGCCGGCCGACCTGGCGAAGATTTTCCTGCGCAGCCGCGACGGCAAAATGGTGCGGCTCGATTCCGTGGCCCGCTTCGAGGAGAAGCTCGGCCCGGCCGTGATCGGCCGCTTCGACCTGCAATACGCGGCGACCTTCTACGCCACGCCGGCCATCCCGTTGGGAGAGGCCGTCGAGTCGGTGCGCCGCGCCGGCCAGGAAATCCTGCCGGCCGGCTACCAGATCCGGCTCATCGGCCAGGCCGAGGAATTCGGCAAGACCATGAAGTACATGGTGTTCACCTTCGCCCTGGCGCTGGTGCTGCTCTACATGGTGCTCGCCAGCCAGTTCAACAGCTTCCTGCAGCCCACCATCGTCATGCTGGCGCAGCCGCTGGCCGTGGTCGGCGGCATCGCCGCGCTGTGGGCCACCGGGCAGACGCTGAACATCTATTCCATGATAGGCCTGACGCTGCTGATCGGCCTGGTGGCGAAGAACTCCATCCTGCTGGTCGACCTCGCCAACCAGCGCCGCGAACAAGGCATGGGAGTCGACGCGGCCCTGCGCGATGCCTGTCCGATCCGCATGCGCCCGGTGTTGATGACCTCGGCCACGGTGATCCTGGCGCTCGCCCCGGCCGCGCTGGGCCTCGGCGCCGGGGCTGAAACCCAGCAGCCGCTGGCCATCGCCGTGATCGGCGGCATGGTTTCATCGACCCTGCTGACGCTGGTGGTGGTGCCGGCCGTGTATTCCCTGATCGAGCGGCGACTGGAATTCAAGACCTGAATGTCATGCCTTCGGCGGAGACGGAGGCGGCATCCCCTGGGAACGGCGCTGGCGGCACGGCGAGCGGTGTCATGCTTCGCATGGAATGTGCGAAACGGTTGCGGCAGGAAGCCGTTCCCCGACCGGGAAATGCTAAAGTATTGCCCCTGCCGCACCGTCACGCGATGAATCGGCACCTTTCGTTCAGTTTCAATTTCATGGAGAACAACATGCGTATCAAATCGAGCATTTTCGGCCTTCTGCTGGCCATTGTCGCGGTCGCCGCACCACAACTGTCGTTTGCCGCTGATCCGGCCGCACAAAAGCCGATGAAGGATCTGAGCGGCCCGCCGGACGCCACCGCAGAGTTCGAAGCGACCCAGATCCGCCTGATCGCCGGTGGCGCCAAGGGCAAGGGCGTGTTGAACTACAAGGGCAAAAAGTACCCCTTCACCGTGAGCGGCGTCACGGTCGGCGGCATCGGCTACACCGAAGCCAATGGCACGGCCAACATCTATAACCTGAAGAAGCTCGAGGACTTCCCGGGCACCTACCAGGGCATTGGCGCCGGCGCAGCGGTCGGCAAGTCCACGGGCGGAAACTCCTTCCAGAGCATGAAGGAAGTCGTCATCACCACCAAGTCGAAGGGCGAAGGCGCAGCGCTCAACCTGGGCGTCAGCTCCATCACCATCACGCTCGACAAGTAACGGCACCCGTCGGCACTTTCCTCTTGCGGGAAAGTGCCGATGGCATTTTCACGTTGCCGGCCTGAAACAAAAAAGTCGGCGTCGGCGATACGGTGACCCGACCGCCCGCCGCACCAGAGTTCCGGAAACGGCGCACCAGATGACGCGAGGCGGCGGATCGTTTACCGCGGCCGCCGCGACAGGAGTTTTACTTGCGCCCCCAGGGAAAGCTGTCCCGCGGCGGCAAGCGTCCGCCGCCCTGTTCCAGTGCCTCGGCGAGGCGCAGGCCTTCGTTCCACTTGGCCATTCGCTCGGAGCGGGCGAAGGAGCCGACCTTGAGCTGCTTCGCCCCCCAGCCCACGGCGAGATGGACGATGGTCACATCCTCGGTTTCACCCGAGCGCGCCGAGACGATGCTTTCCCAACCGGCCTCGCGCGAGGCATCCAGCGCACTGCGGGTTTCCGAGAGCGTGCCGGCCTGGTTGGGCTTGATCAGCGCGGTGTTGCAGGCGCCCTGCGCGGCAGCAGCGGCAATGTGCCCGGCGTTGGTGCAGATGAAATCATCGGCGACGACCTCAACCTTGTTGCCCGCGGCGGCGGTGAATTTGCGCAGGCCCTCGGCATCGTCCTCGGCCAGGGGGTCTTCGATGGCGACAATGGGATAACGCGCCAGCCAGCCCAGCAGCATTTCGGCCAGCCCGTCGGAGTCGACCCGGCGCCCATCGCGCGCCAGGGTGTATTCGCCCCGGCGGCCGAAATCGGTGGCGGCGATGTCGAGCGAGATCGCCACGTCCTGGCCCGGCGTGTAGCCGGCCCGCTCGATCGCGCGCAGCAGGAAATCCAGCGCGGCTTCGTTGCCGTCGAAGGCCGGCCACCAGCCGCCCTCGTCGGCAACGCCGGCGAGCAGGCCGGCTTCATTCATCAGCACGCCGGCGCAGCGATACACCTCGGCGGTCCATTCCAGTGCCTGCGCGTAATCGGCGGCGCCCACCGCGATCACCATGAAGTCCTGCACATCGACGCGGCGGCCGGCATGGGCGCCGCCGCCGAAGATCTGCACCTCGGGCAGGGGCAGGAAAAAGTCTTCCCGGCCGGCGCCGAGGTAACGCCACAGCGGCAGGCCCTGCGCCGCCGCGGCAGCATGGGCAATGGCCATCGAGGTGGCGACGATGGCATTGCCGCCCAGGCGCGCCTTGTTCGGTGTGCCGTCGAGCGCGATCAGCGCGGCGTCCAGCCCGGCCTGATCGCAGACCTCGCGCCCGGTGAGCATCCCGGCAATCTCGCCATTGACTGCCGCCAGTGCGCCCTGAACGTCGCTGCCGCCGAAAGCCGCGCCGCCGTCGCGCCGGTCGACAGCTTCGGCGCTGCCGGTCGAGGCGCCGGCGGGCGCGATGGCGCGACCACTCTTGCCGTCAGCCAGCGTGATTTCGGTTTCCACCGTGGGGCGACCGCGGGAATCCCAGACGCGGCGCCCGCGCACCGACTTGATCAGACCGCTCATGTCTCCAGTTCCCTTCTCCAGGCCGCCAGCACTTCGCCGAGGCGTGACGGCGGCGCGATCAGCAATGCCCTGGCGCAGCGCCGGACGCGGGCGCGATCCGTTTCGCCTTGAATGTACTCGACCGGTGACTTGCCGTCGACGCGGGCGAGGAACAGGCCGGGCAGGAGGCTTGCGGCGCGCTGCTCGACGGCGGCCGCCGGTTCCCAGTTCACTTCGCCAAGATAGGCTTGCGCGAGGGCCTCGAAACAGGCATGGAAGCCTGCGCAAGCCGCCGGATTCCACAGGCACTTGAGCAGCAGGTGGTTGAGGCAGAAGGCCAGGTCGAAGGCCGGATCGCCGATGCAGGCACATTCGGCGTCGAGAAACACCGGGCCGGCGGGACCGAGCAGGATGTTCTTCGGGCTGACGTCGCCGTGGACCATCACCAGGCGCGTGGCGCCGGTGCGCCGACTGAGGCCGAACAGCACTTCGCGCAGGTCCGGGTGGGCTACGGCCGTGGCTTCGAGATAGGGTTCCAGGCGAATGGCGTGGAAGATGTCGTGGCGCGGAAACTGCCTGGCGACCTGCGGATCGTTCGCCGTGGCGGCATGGATGCGGCCCAGGCGGCGGCCGACCTCGGCAGCAGCGGCCGGATCGGCTCGCCCGTCGCGCAATTCGCTCTTCCACAGGCGATGGTCCTGCGGGTCGAGATAGCTCATGGCGCAAAACATTTCCGCAGCGTCGTGCAGCAGAATCTCCGGCGCCGCGCCGGGAACGATGCCATGCGTGATGCGCATCCATGCCACTTCGTAGCAATTGCGTTCGACCGGCGCCTGCCAATCGGCGGCCACTTTCAGCTTCGCCAGCGCGCGCTTGACACAGAAGGTCCGCTGCGGCGTCGTAACTTTCCAGATGTCGGACGAAACGCCGCCGGCCAGTGCCTCGAAACCGGCTTCCGCCGGATCGCCGAGCAGTCCGCCGCGTACCAGCGCCGCGACCAGGCGCGGGTCGGGTGCGGCTCCGGCGGACGGGGTGGTCACTGCGCCCGACGCCGCCTAGAGACGCGTCAGGCCATGACTGGCCAGCAGTTCGACCAGCATGTGTCCGCTTCGCTCGCGGTGGGTGAAATGGATCTCCCGCGCCCGCTTCGCGTCGTGGGCCTCGACGGCGTCGACCACGGCCTCGTGATCGCGGTTGGACATGCTGGGTTTCGGGCGCAGGCGCAGCGTCAGCACGCGCACGCGGTGCGACTGGCCGACGTAGGTTTGCACCAATTCGGTCAGCCGGGAGTTTCCCGCCGCCTCCACCAGGAGCGTATGGAAACGCTCATCCGCCGCCGCCCAGGCGGCGAGGTCGTCGCGTTCTAGCGCCGCATCCATGTCGCGTATCGCGTTGCGCAGCTGCTTCACCGAGTCGCCCTGGTCGGTCCGAGCCGCGGCCAGCGCTGCGGCCGTGGACTCAAGCGCGGTCAGCACTTCGTAGATTTCACGCATGTCGACCGGCGACACCGGCTTGATCCGCATGCCATGGCGGGGACGAACCTCCACCAGGCCCTCGCCGGCCAGTCGCAACATGGCTTCACGCGTCGGCGTGCGGCTCATCTCCAGCATGGCCGCGAGCTCCTCCTCGGTGTATTGCTCGCCCGAGGGCATGCTGTTGTCGAGGATGCGCGCCCGCAGTTCGCGATAGGCCTTGTCGGCAAACGGCTCCTTGGTGAGCCTGCGCCCGGGCCGGGCTGTGACCGCAGGTTTCTTGGCGATCGTTGTCCTGGCGGGTTTGCGCGGCGGAGTGCTGGCGCGCGAAACGGGAGTTTTCATTGCATCGGGCACGGGGACGGATGGCCGGAATTGTAGCGTTTGGCGCGCCTCAGGCACTTGCCAGTTCGTAGGCGTGGACCGCCTTGCTCGCCACCATCGCCTTGACGGCGCCATCGAAGGCCTTGAAATGCGCGGCGGCCAGATGCGCATCGAATGCGGCGCGGTCATCGTAAAGTTCGTAGAGGAAGACATGTTCCGGTTGCGCCGGATCGCGGCAGACATCGAAGCGGCGGCAGCCCGGCTCGGTCTCGCGGGAGATGCGGGCATTTTCCAGCATCAGCGGCATAAAGGCCGCAAGGTGCTCGGGGTGGATCGTGAAATCGACAGTGATCACATGCATGGATGGACCTCAGGAGGGATAGCGTTGGCGCAGTTCGGCGACTTGTTCCGGGCTGAGCAGCCGCAGTTGCTGGCCGCGCAACAGCAGATAGAGTCGCGCCGTGGCTTCGAGTTCCTCGATCGCATCGGTGGCGGTGGCGAGCGAACTGCCGGCGACCACCGGTCCGTGGTTGGCCAGCAGCATGGCGTGATGCTTGCCGGCGAGTGCGGCCACCGCGTCGGCCAGCGCCATGTCGCCCGGCGGATGGTAGGGCACCAGCGGCAACGTGCCGATGCGCATGATGTAGTAGGCGGTCAGTGGCGGCAGCAGGTCGGCGGGATCGAGTTCGGCCAGCACCGACACCGCCACCGAATGGGTCGAGTGCAGATGCACCACGGCGCCGCTGCCGGGCCGCTGCCGGTACATCGCCAGATGCAGGACGGATTCCTTGGTCGGCTTGTCGCCCGAGATGTGGCGGCCCTCGGCGTCGAGCCGCGACAAGCGCGCCGGGTCGAGTTCGCCGAGCGATGCGCCGGTCGGGCTCATCAGCCAGCCATCGTCGAGGCGGATGCTCAGGTTGCCGGTCGAGCCGTGGGTCAGGCCGCGCTGGTAGAGGGAGTGCGCGGTGCGGCAGAGGGCTTCGCGTGCGGCCGTTTCGGCAGTCATCGGACTACCCTCCTGTCACTGTGTGACATCCTCCCCAAGGGAGGACGAGCGCCGCCTGCGGGCGGCCGTGCGGCGGCGCTCATTGCACCATCTCCAGGGCCCGGCTGAAGAAATCGGTACGACCGAAGTTGCCGGACTTCAAGGCCAGCAGCAAGGGTTGCGGCCCCAGTACCCGTGTCCAGGGAACGCCGGGATCGATCTGCGGGCCGATGGCCAGCGCTTTCACGCCCAGCGCGCCGACTACCGCGCCGGAGGTCTCGCCACCCGCCACGACCAAGCGGCGCACGCCACGCGCAACCAGAGCCTGCGCAAGGTGGGCAAAGGCCTGCTCCACCAGCGTCGCCGCATGTTCCAGCCCGAGCCGTTGCTGGATCGAGGCTACCGCCGCGGGATCGGCACTGGAATAGAACAGCACGGTCTCGCCGCGATCC
>CAZGQB010000002.1:0-32474 GCA_964527055.1 uncultured Sulfuritalea sp. | reverse complement strand
GATCAACGGCCTCAAGCACATCGACATCATGAAGATGTTCAACGACGATCCCGACACCGACGCCGTGATCATGATCGGCGAAATCGGCGGTCCGGACGAAGCCGAAGCCGCCCGCTGGTGCAAGGTCAACATGAAGAAGCCGGTGGTCGGTTTCATCGCCGGCGTCACCGCGCCGGCCGGCAAGCGCATGGGCCATGCCGGCGCGCTGATTTCCGGCGGTGCCGACACGGCGGATGCCAAGCTGGCGGTCATGGAAGAGTGCGGGTTCACGGTGACACGCAATCCGTCGGAAATGGCCAAGCTGCTCAAGGCCCTGCTGAAGTAAAAAGTCGGCGCCGGCGACACGGCGGTTTCATTCGATGTCGCCCCGGTGGCGAGATGGAGTTCATAAAGGCCGCCCCGGCCAAGCCGGGGCGGCTTTTTTGCGCATAGAATTCCGACACAGCCTTCCCGGATCAGGGTCAAATGGCATTAAATTGATTGACGGAGTTGATGCGGGACTGTAAGAATTGCGCTTATTGTCCTGTTTTAATGAGGGCTCTCACACAGGGTGGTGACCGATGAAGAAGACAGGCTTCTGGAAAAGTGACTGGTTCTTCGGTGTCGTGGTCAGTGTCGTCGTGCTGATTCTGGGTAACGGCGAGTTGCTGCAGGGCCTCGAACGCAAGGCCTATGACATGGGCGTGGCAGCAACATCACGTGCGCCATCCGACAAGGTTGCCGTGATTGCCATCGACAAGGCCAGCCTCGACAACATCGGACGCTGGCCGTGGTCGCGCGAAATCATGGCGGACATGGTCGACCGGCTGGCGGCGGCCAAGGCCAAGGTGATCGCCACCACGGTGTTCTACTCCGAGCCGCAGCGCGACCAGGGTCTGGCCTATATCAACAAGCTGATCGAAACCTGCGGCGTGACGCTGTCCCCGGCCGCTACCGCCGTCGCTCCAGCCGCGCCTCCGCCGGCTGCCGGCGATCCTGCAGCCGCCACTGCTGCTGCCGAGGCTCCGGCACCGGCGCCGGTGGCCGCAACGTCATCGTGTCCGCAGATCGAATCGATACTGCTCGAGGCCGACCAGAAGCTGAATACCGATCGTCGGCTGGCGGACGCCTTTGCCAAGGCCGGCAACGTCGCCTTGCCCATGCTGTTCGTGCTGGGCGAGCCGCGCGGCAGGCCGGACCAGGACCTGCCCGATTACGTGAAGAAGAATGCGGTCAAGCTCACCGGCGCCGCCGATGCCCCGCCTTATCCGACGCTGGGTGTCGATGCCGGTGTCATCGAGCCGCTGGGCAAGGTGGCGACCGCCATCGGCCATCTCAACGTGACGCCGGACGTCGATGGCGCGATCCGCACCGAACCCCTGGTCCTGTCCTACTTCGACCAGGCTTATCCGTCCCTGTCCCTGCTGGTCGCGGCAAAAAGCCACAACCTCAACGTGGCCGACATCCAGGTCGCGGCGGGCGATTCGGTCAAGCTCGGCAAGCTCAAGATCGGCACCGATTTCGATACGCGGATGCTGACCTTCTATTACAAGGATCGCGACGGCGCCTCCGCCTTCCAGGCGGATTCCTTCTTCGACGTCAAGAGCGGCAAAATTCCCTATGCGAAATACCGTGACAAGATCGTCCTGATCGGACCTACTTCCTCCTCGGTCGGCAGCGTGTTCGTGACGCCGATCAGCCCCGCCATGCCGGCCGTGCTGATGCAGGCACATGCGGTTTCGAGCCTTCTCTCGGAACATTTCTTCGTCGCACCGACCTGGGGCTTCTGGGTCGAGAAACTGGTATTTCTGCTGATCGCGGCCTACCTCATCGCCCTATTGCCGAGGATCAAGGCCGGCATGGCGGCGGGAGTCACCGTGGGGCTTCTGGCGGCACTGATCGCCATCCATTTCGTCCTCATGACGACTCAGTTGACGTGGCTGCAACTGATGGTGCCGGCGAGTTTGTTGCTGGTGGGACATCTGTTGTTGACGGTCAAGCGCTTCGTCGTCACTGAGCGCGGCAAGGAGAAATCCGACGCGGCCTCCGCGGAGTCCAACCGCATGCTCGGCCTGGCCTTCCAGGGTCAGGGCCAGCTCGACATGGCCTTCGACAAATTCCGCCTGTGCCCGAAGGACGATCAGGTCATGGAGAATATCTACAACCTGGCGCTGGACTTCGAGCGCAAGCGCCAATTCAACAAGGCGGAGGCGGCGTTCCGCTACATCTTCGATTACAACCCGAAGTTCCGCGACATCGAAAACCGGGTCAATCGTGCCAAGCAGCTGTCGGAGACGGTCATTCTCGGAGGCGGTGGCGGCGGTCGCTCGAATGCCAGCCTGCTCGATGCCAGCGGCAATGTCGAGAAGCCCATGCTGGGCCGCTACCAGATCGAGAAGGAGCTCGGCAAGGGCGCCATGGGTGTGGTCTACCTGGGCCGGGATCCAAAGATCAACCGTGTCGTCGCGATCAAGACCATGGCGCTGTCGCAGGAGTTCGAAGCCGACGAACTGGTCGAGGTCAAGGAGCGTTTCTTCCGCGAGGCGGAGACGGCGGGCCGGCTCAACCACCCCAACATCGTCCAGATGTACGATGCCGGCGAGGAGCATGACCTGGCCTACATCGCGATGGAATTCCTCAAGGGCAAGGATTTGGTGCCCTACTCCAAGGCGGGCAACCTGATGCCCCTGCCGCGCGTCATGAGCATCGTCGCGCGCGTGGCCGACGCCTTGTCCTATGCCCATGAAAACAATGTCGTGCATCGCGACATCAAGCCGGCCAATATCATGTATGAACCCGATTCCGACCAGGTCAAGGTCACCGACTTCGGCATCGCGCGGATTACCGACTCGTCGAAGACCAAGACCGGCATGGTGCTCGGCACGCCGAGCTACATGTCACCGGAGCAGCTGGCCGGCAAGAAGATCGACGGCCGTTCCGACCTGTTTTCGCTGGGCGTGATGCTCTACCAGATGTCCTGCGGCAAGCTGCCCTTCGAGGGCGACTCCATGGCGCAGCTGATGTTCCGCATCGCCAACGAAGCGCATCCGGATATTCGCGGCATCAATCCCGACCTCCCGGATTGCCTGGTGGCGATCATCGACAGGGCGATGACCAAGGATCCCGATGCGCGCTACCAGACCGGCGCCGAGTTCGCCCGGGACATCCGCACCTGCGTGACAATGAGCAGCGCCGGTGGCGCAGCCGCCGGCGATTCCGGCGTCGATATCAGCATCTGAGGACCGGGCCATGGACATGAATGCCGTTCTCGAGATAGTCACCCGTACCGATCCGGGCATGGTCCGCACCAACAACGAAGATGCCGTCATGGCCAATCCCCGGTGCGGTTTTGCCGTGCTGGCCGATGGCATGGGCGGCTACAACGCGGGTGAAGTGGCGAGCGGCATGGCTACGGCGATGCTCGGCAGCGAACTGGAAAAGGCTTTCCTGGAGCGCGAGCCGAGCAGCATGGATGCGTCCGGCAAATCCTGGGCGCAGGTCGCCCTGGAAGGCCACATGATCCAGGTCAATAGCGCCATCTATCAGGCGGCGCAGAGCCAGCCCCAGTATGCCGGGATGGGCACGACGCTGGTCGTGGCGGTGTTTCACGACAATCGGGTAACGGTTGGCCACATCGGCGACTCCAGGCTTTACCGCATGCGTGGCGATGATTTCCGGCAGATCACCCGCGACCATTCCCTGCTGCAGGAACAAATCGACAGCGGCCTGATCACCCCGGAGCAGGCGCGCCATTCGCAAAACAAGAATCTGGTGACGCGCGCCGTCGGCGTCGATCCCGAGGTGGTGCCCGAGATTCACGATCATGAGGTGTTTCCGGGCGACGTGTACCTGTTTTGTTCCGACGGCCTCAACGACATGGTCGATGACGAGGAAATCGGCATGACACTGGGTGCGCTTGCGGCGAATCTGGAGCTATGCTCAATGCAGTTGATTCAAATGGCCAACGACAACGGCGGCCGCGACAATGTTTCGGTAATCCTGGTCAAGGTGAAGGGAGATTTTCCTGCCGCACGCGGCTGGTGGTCCCGTTTCCTCGCCTGGTTCAAGTAAACGTCTATTTCAGAAAAATCATGCAGCGCCCAGTGACCACGAAGGACGACAACAATGGCTAAGCTCATACTCAGCATGGAAACCACGATGCTCAAGGAAATTCCCTTGATCAAGGAGCGCACCACCATCGGGCGCAAACCCCACAACGACATCCAGATCGACAACCTGGCGATTTCCGGCGAGCACGCGGTGGTGATCACCATCCTCAATGATTCCTTCCTCGAGGACCTGGGCAGCACCAACGGTACCTTCGTCAATGGCCAGTCGGTCAAGAAGCACTTCCTGAAGAACGGCGACACGATAGAACTGGGCAAGTACCGCCTGAAATATGTTGCCGAACTTCCGCAGCAGACATCGAATGCGGATTTCGAGAAAACCATGATCCTGCGTCCGGGAGCCAAGCCCGCCGCTCCGCCGCCCGCCGAATCGGCTCCAGCAGTTGCAGCGACGCCCGCAGCCGCTCCGGCACCGTCGCCGGCAGTTACCGCGCCGTCCGCCCAGGACCATTCCTCGACTTCGCCGGGCATGGCGCCCGCTCCCGCATCGGCCCCGTCACCTGCGGCTGCCGCCCTGCCGCTTGGCGCCATCCAGCTGCTGTCCGGCGGTAATGCCGGCAAGGAAATGGAATTGACCAAGACACTGACCACCCTGGGCAAGCCGGGCGTCCAGGTAGCGGTCATCGCCCGCCGTCCGCACGGCTACTTCATCACCCATGTCGAAGGCGCCAGCTTCCCGGTGGTGAACGGCAAGGCGCTGGATGCCCAGGCGCGCCAGCTGGCCGACCATGACGTGATCGAACTGGCCGGAATCAAGATGGAGTTTTTCCTGAAAAGCTGATTCCGACGGCGGCCGATCCCCGGAGACCAATTGAAACAATATCTTCCTCGCTACGTCCTCGGACTGGTGATCCTTCTGGTGCTGCTCGGCCATTCGGCGCGCATCTACCAGATTCCGTTCATCAACCACATGGACTCCCTGATCTATGACGTGAAGGTCCGTCTGACCATGCCGCAGGGGATCGACGAGCGCGTAATCATTCTCGATATCGACGAGAAATCGCTGGCTGAGCAGGGGCGATGGCCGTGGGGCCGCGACAAGCTCGCAACCCTTATGAACAAGCTGTTTGACCAGTATGGACTCAAGCTGGTCGGCTTCGACGTGGTGTTCGCCGAGCCCGACGACAGTTCCGGCCTCAATTCGCTGGAGTCACTGGCGAAGAAGGATTTGAAGGATGTGCCATCCTTTCAATCGGCATTGCGCGAATTGCGCCCCCAGCTCGACCACGATGCCCGCTTCGCGGCGGCGATCAAGAACCGGCCGGTGATCCTCGGTTATTACTTTTCCAGCAAGGAAGGCGGCGTCAGTTCTGGCGCTGCGCCGGCACCGGTGTTTCCAGCGGGCACCTTCAGCGGCCGCCGCATAAGTTTCACCCAGTGGATAAGTTACGGCGGCAATCTGCCCGAGTTCCAGAAGTCTGCCGCAGGCGCCGGTCACTTCAATCCGCTGGTGGATATCGACGGCACGTCACGCCGGGTGCCCCTGCTCGTCGAGTACAAGGGCGCCTACTACGAATCCCTCTCACTGGCGATGGTGCGCAATCTGCTCGGCAATCCCCCGATCACTCCGGGTTATCCCGAAAATGCGCCCGGATCATATGCGGCGATGGAGTGGCTGGACCTGAAGGTGGCCAGTGGCGGTACCATGCGCATCCCGGTGGACGAGAACGCGGCAACCCTGATTCCCTATCGCGGATACCAGGGAAGCTTTTCATATATTCCGATCACCGACGTGCTTAACGACCGGGTGCCGAAGGAGAAACTCGCCGGCAAGGTTGCCGTGGTCGGCACCACGGCGCCGGGACTCATGGACTTGCGGGCGACTCCGGTGGGCGCCGCCTATCCGGGGGTCGAGATTCACGCCAACCTGATCGCCGGCATGCTGGACGCTTCGATCAAGCACAAGCCGCCGTATATCCTCGGCGCCGACGTGCTGCTGGTGCTTGTCACCGGCGCAGTGATGGTATTCCTCCTGCCGGTGCTGTCGCCGCTCCGCGCGACGGTCGTCGGCCTGATCGTCCTGCTGCTGGCGCTCAGCGTCAATTTCGGCTTCTGGCATGTTTCCAATGTCGTCCTGCCGCTGGCCAACGGCATGATTGCGATCGTGCTGCTCTATGCGATGAACATGTCCTGGGGCTACTTCGTCGAGTCGCGGACCAAACGGCAACTGACCGGACTGTTCGGCCAATATGTGCCGCCGGAATTGGTCGAGGAGATGAGTCGCGATCCGGAAAACTACAGCATGGCCGGGCGCAAGGCGGAACTGACCGTGCTTTTTTCGGACGTGCGCGGATTCACCACCATTTCCGAAGGATTGGAACCCGATGAACTGGCCAGCCTGATGAACCAGTATCTGGGCGCCATGACGGTCGTGGTGCGCAAGCATCGCGGCACGCTCGACAAATACATCGGTGACGCCATCATGGCCTTCTGGGGCGCTCCGGTGGATGACCCCGAGCACGCGAAGAACGCGGTCCTGACCGGTCTCGAAATGCATGTCGCGCTGCACGAACTGAACAAGGACCTCGTCGCGCGGGGTTGGCCGGAACTCAAGATCGGTGTCGGCGTCAACACCGGGCCGATGACGGTCGGCGACATGGGATCGCCGGTGCGGCAGTCTTACACCGTGATGGGCGATGCGGTCAATCTGGGATCGCGCCTGGAAGGGATCACCAAGCAGTACGGCGTGGGCTTCATCGTCGGCGAGGGAACCCGCGAACTGCTCAAGAAGGAGTTCGTCTTCCGCGAACTGGACCGGGTGCGCGTCAAGGGCAAGGAAGACCCGGTCGGAATCTATGAACCGGTCGGCGAGGAAGGCAAGGTTTCGCCCGAGGACATGGACGAGATCAAGCTGTGGAACAAGGCCTTGCGCGCCTATCGTGCCCAGGACTGGGATCAGGCGGAATTGTCGCTGATGAACCTGCAGCGCATGAAGCCGCGCTACCTCTACGATCTCTATGTCAAACGCGTCGAGCACCTGCGCAAGGATCCACCCGGCGAGAACTGGGACGGCGTCACAATTTTCGAGACGAAATAACGATAATGAAAGTACGCATCCTTGGTTGCAGCGGCGGTATCGGCGGACGGCATTTGCGCACCACCTCCTTGCTGGTCGACAACGACATCCTGATCGATGCCGGGACCGGGGTCGGGGATCTGGCGATTGCCGAACTGGCGCAGATCGATCACGTCTTCATCACGCATTCGCACCTTGACCACCTGGCCTCGCTGCCCTTCATGGTCGATACCGTGGGCGACATGCGCAGCCGCCCGGTTATCGTGCATGCAACCGAGGCGACGCTCGAAATCATCCGGGCGCACATTTTCAACTGGGCGATCTGGCCGGATTTCAGCGTGATCCCGAGCGCCGAAAAGCCCTTCATGCGTTTCGATCCGATACAGGTGGGCGAGAGCATCGACATCGATGGCCGCAAGGTGGTGCCGCTGCCGGCGAACCACACGGTTCCGGCGGTCGGCTACCAGCTCGATTCCGGCCATGCCAGCCTGGTATTCACCGGGGACACCGGCCCCTGCCCCGAACTCTGGAAATACGTCAATGCGATCCGCAACCTGCGCTACCTGATCATCGAGTGTGCCTTCTCGGACAGGGAGAAGCGCCTTGCCGAAGCCTCTCTGCATCTTTGCCCGAGCATGCTGCTCGAGGAACTGGCAAATCTCCAGCGGGATGCCGACATCTTCATCACGCACCTCAAGCCCGGGCAAATCGAGCTGACCATGCAGGAAATCGAGGACTGCATAGGCAACGAGTTCCGTCCCGGTATGCTGCAGAACAACCAGCTCTTCGAGTTCTGACCATGAATGCGACGGTGAGCGTTGACCTGCTGGCCACCCTGCAACCGTTGATGTCACTCGGCAACAAGGGGCTTAGCGAATTGCTGCCGCTGTGCCGCACCCATGTTTTCACGCGGGCCACCGACCCGTTTTCCACCGCCGACTGGAGCGGGCAGGTCGTCTATCTGGTGCGGGGCCAGCTACTCGTGAAGTTGTTGGACGGCCCGTCGCGCGTGCTGGTCGGCGGCCATGATCTGGCCGCGGCCCCGGTGGCGCGCGGCGGAAACGCACCGCGTTTCAGCAAGGCGATCACCGATGTCGAATTGCTCAGCCTGGAGGAGGATCCCCTGGACATCGTGGTGACCTGGAATCAGCTGGCCAGTTCGCGACACATGGAAAAAGGTGCTGCCGACCAGACCGATTGGCGCATGATGTCCAGCATGTTCGCGGTGGACAACCTGACGGTCGGTGCGTTTGCATCCCTGCCACCGGCGAACATCCAGGCGCTCCTTGGAAAGTTTGTCCGGGTTCCGGCGAGGCGCGGCGAAACGATCATAAGGCAGGGTGATCCGGGCGATTACTACTACCTTATCGAAAGCGGGCGTTGCAAGATTTCCCGGATGGTCGCCGGAGCGTCGGTGCAACTGGCCGAGATCAAGGAAGGCGATGCTTTCGGCGAAGAGGCCCTGGTCGCCGATACGGTGCGCAATGCGACCGTGGTGATGAATACGGACGGCATGCTGCTGCGCCTGTCCAAACAGGACTTCAACCAGCTGCTGCTCGCGCCGCTTCTGCAGAAAGTGAACGGCGACGAGGCCAGGCGGCGGATTGCCGCCGGAGCGCAATGGATAGACGTGCGCTTCCCGGCCGAATACCAGAGCGATGGCTATCCCGACGCCATCAACATTCCGCTCAACGACATTCGACCGGCAGCGGCGGCGCTGGACCCTGCAATCGAATACATTGTGTATTGCCAGACGGGACGTCGCAGTTCCGCCGCCGCATTCTTGCTTTCCCAGCGTGGCCTGCATGCTACTCTCCTCGAGGGCGGCATGCGTGGGTACGCGGGTATCCTGGAGTCACACGAATGAATGCCGCCCCTGCCGCCCCCGCCGAAGCCTCGGCGTCCGATGTTGATAGCCGCCTGGCTTTCTTCAAGAACCTTCAGGTCGTCACCAACAAGGTTCACGCCACCGCGAACATCGACGAAATCATGCTGGAGCTGTCCGGCGAAATCTGCAGCCTGTTCAACGCCGACCGTCTGACGATCTATTCGATCGGCGAGGACAAAGCCTCGATCGTCTCGAAAATCAAGACCGGCCTGACATCGTTCAAGGACCTGCGCCTGCCGATCGCCGACCAGAGCATCGCCGGCCATGTCGCGCTGGCCAAGAAGACGGTGAACATCCGCGACGTATACGACGATGCGGAGCTCAAGGCGATCAATCCTTCCTTGCGTTTCCTGCAGGAGGTGGACAAGCGCACCGGCTACCGGACCAAGCAGATGCTGGTGGCGCCGGTCGTCGACGCGCAGAGCAACGAGTTGCTGGGCGTCGTCCAGCTGATCAACAACAAGGCGGGAACTCCGTTTGCGGCAGTTGCCCAGGAGGGCGTCAAGGGTCTGTGCGAAACCCTTGCCATCGCCTTCGCCCAGCGCAGCAAGCCGGCTGCCGCCGTCAAGACCAAGTACGACTTCCTCGTCTCCGATGCCGTCATTTCGGCGCAGGAAATGGAGCTGGCGACCCGTACCGCACGACGCAAGAACCTCTCCATCGAGGAAGTTCTGGTCAACGAATTCCAGGTCAAGCACGAGGCCCTGGGTGCCGCGCTGGGCAAGTTCTTCAATGTGCCTTATGAATCGTTCAAGTCCGACCGCGTCAAGCCCGCCGACCTGTTGAAGAACCTCAAGCGCGAGTTCCTCGACCAGGGCAAATGGGCGCCAGTGGAGGAAAGCTCCGAAGGCATCATGGTGGTCTGCCTGGATCCCGAGCAGGTCAAGGGTTCGCGCGTCGTCAACAACATTTTCCCGCGCGGCAAGATCCAGTACCGGGTGACCACCAATCACGAGTTCGCGCTGACCCTCGACCTGCTGTTCGGCGCCACCGGTGTTCCAGGCTTTTCGGATGACAGTTCGGTCGGCGATCTACTGTCCACCCTCGATGAAGGCGAGATGGATGGTGAAGGCGCCGTCGGCGATGATGTCTCCGCCGCGGCCGACAACGAGCTGGTCAAGCTGGTCAACAAGATCATCGTCGACGCCTACCAGATGGGCGTGTCCGATATCCACATCGAACCGGGCCTGGGCAAGGACAAGGTGCTGATCCGCTTCCGGCGGGACGGCTCGTTGCAGAAGTACATCGAAGTTCCGGCCAGCTACCGCAATGCCATGGTGGCCCGGCTCAAGATCATGTGCGACCTCGACATCGCCGAGCGCCGCAAGCCGCAGGACGGCAAGATCAAGTTCAAGAAATTCGGTCCACTCGACATCGAACTGCGGGTGGCGACGATTCCTTCCACCGGCGGCGTCGAGGACGTAGTGATGCGCATCCTGGCCGGCGGTGAACCGATCCCGCTCGACAAGCTGGGCGTGCTGCCGACCAATCTGATCAAGCTCAAGGCGACCATTTCCAAGCCTTACGGCCTGTTCTTCGTCTGCGGTCCGACCGGTTCCGGCAAGACCACGACACTGCACTCGGTACTCGGCTATCTCAATACCGTGGATACCAAGATCTGGACCGCGGAAGATCCGGTCGAAATTACCCAGAAGGGTTTGCGCCAGGTCCAGGTGAACAAGAAGGTGATGGACTTTCCGATGGTGATGAAGGCCTTCCTGCGGGCCGACCCGGACATCATCATGGTCGGCGAAATGCGCGATGCCGAAACCACCGGCATCGGCATCGAGGCCTCGCTGACGGGCCACCTGGTGTTTGCCACCCTGCACACCAACAGCGCCCCGGAATCGATCATCCGGCTGCTCGACATGGGCATGGACCCCTTCAACTTTTCCGATGCCCTGCTCGGCATCCTCGCCCAGCGTCTGGCCAAGCGCCTGTGCAAGTGCAAGGAAAGCTACACGCCCGACGCCGATGAAGTCAGGCTGTTCATGAAGGAGTATTGCAGCGAACTTGAAAACACCGAGGCATTCAAGAAGGATGTCAAGGTGGCCTATGCCGCGACCCAGGAACGGCTGATCAAGGAGTATGGCAAGGACGGCCATCTCGTATTCACCCGGGCCAAGGGCTGCGACACCTGTGGCGGCAGCGGCTACAAGGGGCGCGTCGGCCTGCATGAGCTGATGATCGGCACCGAGCCGATGAAAAAGCTGATTCAGGAACATGCCCGCGTCGCCCAGTTGTTCGCGCAGGCGCTCGAGGACGGCATGCTGACCTTGAAGATGGACGGCCTGGAGAAGGCCCTGCAAGGGGTGACCGATCTCAAGCAGGTGAGGGCCGTCTGCATCAAGTAAGGAAGGGCCATGGATAGCTCCAGCGACCTGTTTCGCCGTCTCGAACAACTGAACGCCATTGGGGCCGCGCTCTCCAAGGAGCGCGACATCGACAGGTTGCTCGAGAGCATCCTGATTGCGGCCAAGACCATCACCCATGCCGATGGCGGAACCCTGTATCGCATGACCGAGGATGGTCGCGCGTTGCGCTTCGAGATCCTGCGCACCGATTCCCTGCACATCGCCATGGGCGGCACTACCGGCAATCCCATCAACTTCCCCAACCTGCCGCTGCGCAACGACAAGGGCGAATCCAACGACTCGATGGTCGCCGCCTACGCCGCGATCCACGACAAGACGGTCAATATCGCCGATGCCTACACCGAGGCCGGCTTCGATTTTTCCGGCACCCGCAGTTTCGACGAGCGCACCGGATATCGCTCCCAGTCCTTTCTCACGGTGCCGATGAAGAACCATGAGGGCGAGATCATCGGTGTGCTGCAGCTGATCAACGCCCAGAATCCGCAAACGCGCCAGGTGATCCCGTTTTCCTCGGCCGACCAGAGCCTGGCCGAATCGCTGGCCTCGCAGGCGGCGATCGCGCTCACCAACCGGCTGTTGATCAGTCAGCTGGAAGAACTCTTCGAGGCCTTCATCAACCTGATCAACCTGGCGATCGACGAGAAGTCGCCCTATACCGGCGGCCATTGCCAGCGCGTGCCGACGCTGACCATGATGCTGGCGGAGGCAACCGACACGACGCGGGAGGGGCCGCTGGCATCGTTCCACATGGACGAGCGCGATCGCTACGAACTGAAGATCGCCGGCCTGCTGCATGACTGCGGCAAAGTCACGACGCCCGTTCATGTGGTCGACAAGGCCACCAAGCTGCAGACCATTTTCGATCGCATCCACCTGATCGATACCCGCTTCGAAGTCCTCAAGCGGGATGCGGAGATCCACGCACTGCGCAGGCAGCTGGCCTTGCGCGAAAGCATTGTCGATACCGCAGCCGAGGCGAAGATCTGGCAGGAATACCAGGACCAGGCGCAGGTACTCGATGCCGAGCGCGCCTTCCTGCGCGAGACCAACATCGGCGGCGAGGCGATGAGGGAGGATGACCAGCAGCGCGTGCGTGATATCGGCAACCGGCGCAAGTGGCGCAATGTCGATGGCGTTGAAACCGAGTTCCTCACCGCCGACGAGATCGACAACCTGACCATTCGCGCCGGTACCCTGACGATGAAGGAGCGCGACGTCATCAACCACCACATTGTCGCCACCATCAAGATGCTGGAGCAACTGCCGTGGCCGCGGCACCTGACCAAGGTGCCGGAATATGCCGGCGGCCACCACGAGCGGATGGACGGCAAGGGCTATCCCAAGGGCCTGACCCGCGAGCAGATGTCCCTCCAGGCACGGATGATGGGCATCGCCGACATTTTCGAGGCGCTGACCGCGCGCGACCGCCCCTACAAGCCGGGCATGAAACTGTCGCAGGCGATGGGCATCATGGCCAACTTCAAGAAGAACGGCCACATCGACCCCGACCTGTTCGACGTCTTCGTCAGGCAGGGCGTCTATCGGCGCTACGCCGAGCAGTTCCTCGACCCGGCGCAGATCGATGCGGTGGATGAGGCGGCACTCGTACGGACTTGATCAATAGCCGAAAGTCGGCGCTGGCGGGACGGTGCTGCATTATCATCCAGGTCTGCATTCGAGAATGAACGCGTCGCGCCGGGATTTGCGCCAGGTTCGATGTACGGTCGGCCAGAATGAATTCATGAGGAATCATCCATGTGGAGTCTGTTTCGTCTGCTCGACGACGGATGTCGCGTCGAAGTGCTCGATGTCGGTGCATCCATTGCCAGTACGGCCCCGTACCAGAAGCTGGTGGAGACGGGGCGTGCCCGCGTCACCGGCTTCGAGCCGAACGAGGCGGAATATGAACGACTGCGCTCGAGCTACGGGCTGACACACCGTTTCTATCCGCTGTTCGTCGGTGACGGCAAGGAAGCCACTTTCCATGAGACCAACAACCCTTTTACCGGCTCGTTGTATGCGCCGAATACGCCATTGCTGGAAAAGTTCCATGCATTGGCCTCGCTGGTAACGCCGGTTGCCGAGCACCGCGTCGCCACTACCTGTCTCGACGACATTGCCGACCTGGGCGATATCGATTTCATCAAGATCGATGTGCAGGGAGCGGAACTCGACGTGCTGCGCAATGGCCAACGGACCCTGCAGGGCGTGCTGGCGATCCAGACCGAAGTAAATTTTCTCGAGCAGTACCATGGTCAGGCGATGTTTTCCGACCTCGATGCCTTTCTGCGAGCCAATGGCTTCCAGTTTCACTGCGTGCTTGGCTACGGCTGGCGCCCCTTTCTTCCCCTGCTCAATCCCCGTGCCGGTGTCATGGCGTTCAACCAGCAGGTGTGGGCCGACGCGGTTTATGTGCGGGACTGGATGCAACTTGACCGCCTTTCTGCGGAGAAACTGGAGAAGTATGCGGGAATCATGCACGACCTCCTGAATTCCTTTGACTTGGCCCATGTGGCACTGGTCGAAGCGGATCGGCGCACGGGCCGGTCGCTGGCGCAGGAATACCGGCGCCGCCTGATGCGGGATGGCCTGGCCATTGTCGATCAGCCAAGCTCCGCCGACGCGGCCGGGTCGCTTGCAGGTAAGGACAGCAAGGCTGGATCTGGGACCTCGTCGCCGATTTCTGCTACGGTACCGGCGGAGAACCCAGACAACTCCTTGGTGCTGGAAACGGAAAGTGGCCTGTTTGTTTCAGTCCCGGCATCGCTCACGTGCATCTCCACGTATGTGCTTCTGGAGCAGGAACGCTGGTTCGAGAAGGAGGTGGATTTCGTCGTTCGCTACCTCGTCGACGGCATGACCGCCATCGACATCGGGGCCAACGTCGGCCTGTACAGCCTGGCCATGGCGAAGGCCGTCGGGCCAACGGGGAGTGTCTGTGCCTATGAGCCGGGGACCGTCAATCGGCAGCATCTGGAACGAAGCATCGAGCTCAACAAAGTAGCAAATATCGAATTGTCGGCCGCGGCCTTGTCGGACCGGGAGAAGAGCGGCTGGTTGCGGATTGCGGGCAGCGGCGAACTCAATTCGATTGTCGAGGCGGATGAAAAAGGTGCCGAGTACGTCGAGATCTCATCGCTCGACGCACAGACACGGCGCTTCGGCTGGACGGGGATGGATTTCATCAAGATCGATGCAGAGGGCCAGGAGGCACGGATCGTGGCGGGCGGCAGGGAGTTCTTCCATTCTTTTTCGCCGGTGGTGATGTACGAAATAAAGCACGGCGCGACCAACAACAATACCCTGCGCTGGACCTTCGAAGCGCTGGGATACGAAACCTACCGCCTCATCGGTGACGGTTCCCTGCTGGTTCGCCTCGGCGACGATGAGCAACTCGACACGTTCGAGCTCAACCTGTTCGCCATCAAGCCAGATCGCGCGCGGGAGCTGGCGCGCCGGGGCTTGCTGGTTTTCGCTCCGGCCGAGATCTCCCTGTCGCCAGCCGAGCGGGATGCGGTGCTGAAACAAATGTTCGATCTGCCCTATGCGCAGACCTTCGGAATTTCGGCGGACGATATCGACGCATGCCCGTTTGGCGAAGGCTTGACGGCGTATGCGGCATGGCTTTTTCTCGATCCTGAAATGCCGGAGCGGCGCTACGCTGCGCTGCGGCAGGCGTTCCAGCTGCTCAGGGATTACAGCAACGCGCAACTCAATCCCGCGGCCCTGTCTACGCTGGGGCGCATTGCCCAGGACATCGGCTATCGTGGCGTTGCCGTCGCTGCACTCGGAGAGCTGGTGTCGATGCGCGATACCGGCATCGACCAGCCTTTCTTTCCGGCTGCCAGGCGTTTCGAACAGATGCGCCCTGACGGTCATGAAGACCGCTGGTTCATTGCAGCGGCAAGCGAACAAATCGAACTTGTCGGCGCCTATTCTTCGATGCTGAAGGGCGATGACCTGTATTCGCAGGTAACGCAGATTGCGCGCCTGAGGCTACTTTGCGACGAACCATGGGCATCGGTCGCGATGTTGAGGCGCGCGATCCTGATGGGGGTGGAGCAGGGTATTCCGCGCCGGGATATCGCCTCGTGGCACGTGCAGTTGCTGACGCAGCAGACCAGAAACCTGCATGTATGGAGTGCGTATGGAAACGGCATTAGCCCGCTCTTTGAAGGCTAGGAGACTGGCTTGCCGGTATGAGTCCGCTTGAATCATGGAGCAAGCACGAATGACCTGGACCGAGTACCGCCGGCAGGAATTGACGCAGCGCCTGGCTGCTCTGTTCAAGTCGCCTCAGGTGCGTTTTGCCTTCCTGCCGTCGGCCGCGGCCGCACCCATCAAGTATTTTCCCGAACCAGCCTTGATCGAGCGGGATCTGCGCGAATTCGCTCCGGATCCCTTCGTGTTCTCGCCTTGGCGGGACGGCAAACCGGATGCCGCAATCGACGTCGTTATCGTGACCGGAGTGGGCGATGACTGTTCCCCGGCCTTGTGGCGCATCCGGGAGCAGGTCGGCCCGCTAGCGATTATTGCCCAGTGGTTGTGGGACAACCACTGGGCATGGCCGCAGAACCTGCGCTCGATCATGGCGGCCGATCTGATCTTCGTCAGTCATGGCAGTCCGGACCATACCGGCTATCTGCGCACGCCAGTGGCACTGCTGGCGGGCCATATAGCGGCATGCTCGGCGCAGTGGGCCCGCGCCCAGGCAGGCGAGTTGGGCGATATCGTGCAGCGTGCCGAACGCCAGCACAAGGCGCTGATCAATTACGTCGACTACGGTTTCGCCTGGGGCGAGCGAACACGGATTCTCAAATCCTATGCTGCGGACCTGGCTGATGCCGATGTATTCCTGATGCCGCCGGACGATCGCTCGCGCTATTTTTCCCTGTCGCCCATGGCGCGCTTTGCCGAGTGGTGTCTCTACAAGGCAACGATCGTCATACCCATCCGCGACGACTTGTCCACCCGGGTATTCGATGCCTTGCTTGCCGGCCTGATTCCTATCGTGCCGCATTCCATCACCGATCTCGACCGCATCATTCCGGCCAGAGACCAGGAGCGCCTCGGCATCGTCAGGATCGATTCGCTTGAGTTGCCGACCGCGGGCGTTGCCGTGCGGGAAGCGCTGCGGCGCTTCGAAGAGCAGGGAACAGCGGGCATCATGGCCCGCTTCCGCTATGCCCTTGACCAGCACATGCTGGTCAATCGGGTGACCGAGATGCTGTTTCACGTCTGGCAACTGGGCACCGGCGCTCGCTCGGTCCGGTTCCGAGCAGAGGGCGGCCTTTACGCCGACTGACTGGAGAGCAATTCAGTGATGTTTTATTGCATGTAAGTGACCTTTTTGGTCACATTTTTGGGCTGGCCCACAAACTCCCGCTTCCAATGGGCTAGTTTTTATGGCATAGGTCTTGCTTTTGTAGTAGTCAGCGACGATTGTCGCACTTTCGATAGGAGACTTGAATGAACAAGACAGTGCAAAAAGGTTTCACCCTGATCGAGCTGATGATCGTCGTGGCGATTATCGGCATTCTCGCAGCGATCGCGATTCCGCAGTTCAGCGAGTACACCAAAAAGGGTGAGGACAAGGCCGCCCAGTCTGATGCCAAGAACCTGCTGACCCAGGCCACGGCGAACTCGACAATCTGATTTCCAGAAAACTAGGAGTGATCTTATGAAAAAAGTGATTCTTACTGCGGTCTTGGCTTCTGCTGCGATTTCTAGCATGAGTGCCAATGCGGCGAGTGGCACCGCGGTGATTTGCACTGGCAATTCGACCGCTGCCGCTGGCAATGCCGTGACCACGGCGACGGATACCTTCGTCAAGGTATCGTTCACGCCCAAGTGCTCGGCCAATGTCCATATGGTGGATAACGACCAGAACACTTATTATGGTGTTGGTTCCGGTTCCACCAAGGGCAAGACCTTCTGGGTGGGATCCACAGCTGGCGGTAGCATCTCCAAGCAAGCCGATTGTGCTGCAACGGGATGCACCTCGGCCGGTGCGGCGACCGCCGCTGCGGCCGCCCCATCGAGCTGATTTGTAGTCGGGCATTGAAATGGGCGCGCCTTGCGGTGCGCCCGTTTTTTTTGTGATTTCGATGATATAAGCAATGCTGCAATTCCTGCTTTCAGGTCTCAAGGTCGGCTTGCGCGGCCGCAGCTTCCAGGCGGTTTTCCTTCTTGGTTTGCTGCTGATCGGCGTCGCCTATCTGTCGGGCCATTTCTCGCCCCGGCAACCGCGTACTGTGGCGCTTGACGTCGGTTTCTCGGGAGTTCGGATCACCCTGGTCCTGCTGGCGCTGTTCTGGATTCAGGAATTGGTCACGCGCGAAATCGATCGCCGCATCATTCTGTTTTCACTGACCTACCCGGTGTCGCGCGCCGCCTTTCTGTTCGGCCGATACGCGGCAATTCTCGTTCTGGTTTGCCTCGCCGCCGTGATACTCGGCTTGTCCTTGTTACTTGCAGTGATACTGACCGGCGGCGACTATTCTCAGGAGTTTCCGGTTCGACTGGGCCTGCCCTTTTGGGCCACCATAGGCGGTCTGGTTCTCGACGTGGCTGTCGTCGCTGCTGTCGGCCTGTGGATGGCGACCTTATCCACCGTGGCCGTCATGCCGCTGGCCATCGGCTTCTGCTTCGCCGTGGCGGGCAAGGCGCTCGGCGCGACGCTAGACTATCTGACGCGCGGTGCCGACGGAGACGCCGCGCTGATCGCCTCGATCGGGCCGTTCATCGATGTCATCCGCTGGCTGGTTCCCGATCTGTCGCGGCTCGACTGGCGGCAGTGGCCCATGTATGGACTGATGCCCGCCGGCGGCGATGCCATATGGCCGGCCATCATGGCGCTGGCCTACGCGGCCATTTTGATCCTGTTTGCCATCCGTGCATTGTCTCACCGTGAATTTTCCTGAACGGCATATTCGCGAGCTGGTCTTCTGGGGTCTCCTGCTCGGTGCCGTCCTTGCCTATGTTGGCGCGCAGCGCAACATCCAGCCGCGAAACAATGCGACTGCCGGCCCCGAATTGCTGGTCAGCCTGCCCCTGGCGGCGCAAGTCTTGATGGCGGTCGGGGATCGCAACCTTGCCGCCAATCTGGCCGGATTTCGCGTTCTAGTTGCCGACACGCTGCGCATGAACGCCAGTGACTTTGCCGTGCAGGGCAGGCTGCAGCACGATATCGCATGGCTCAATCCGTTGCACGAGGACAACTACTACATTGCCGCCGCCCTGCTGCCATGGAATGGACAGCTCGAGGCAGCGCAGTTCGTTTTGCGCCATGCATCCGAAACCCGTACCTTCGACTACCAACCGGTCTTCTACTATGCGTTCAACATCTATCATTTCCGGCGCGACCCGGCCGCGGCTGCGCAATTGCTGCTAGATGCGGCCAACCGCCCGATCGAGCAGCAGGATCAATGGGCGCTGCAGAGTCTCGCCGCGCGCTGGCTGGAGCGAGGCTACCAGACGGGCACTGCCGCGACTCTGGTCGATGCGATGGCGAAGAACGCACCACCCGGCGGCTTCAAGAAATACCTCGGCCTGCGCGCCCAGCGCCTGCGCGATCTTGCGCGCCTGCAGGAACTGGCGCTGCAGTATCGCGCCACGACCGGTCGCGACCTGGGCGATCTGCAGGAACTGGTCGCAGCCGGCCTGATCGACGCCATACCGGGGGATCCGATAGGCTTCGGCTACACTGTCGGCCCGAACGGGGAACCCGTGCTGAAGACGACGGCAAAATAGCCATGGCCGAAGCCATCACCATCCGCTCGCTCGACAAGACCTACGCCAGTGGCTGGCGCCGCAATCCCGTCCATGCCGTACGCAACGTCTCGCTGTCGGTCGCCGAGGGCGAGGCCTTCGGTTTCATCGGTCCCAACGGCGCAGGAAAGAGTACGACTATCAAGGTCCTGATGGGCCTGGCCGAACCGAGTGGTGGAGAGGCCTTGCTGTTCGGTGTGCCGAGTACCGAGCCGCAGGCACGCCGCCGTCTCGGCTACGTGCCCGAGAACCCCTATCTCTACGATTATCTGACGCCGTTTGAAATCCTCAAGATGGGGCTGCGCCTGCATCGTACCGTCGTCGCCGACGAGAACGCCCACTGCCGGCGCTGGCTGGAGCGGATGGAACTGGCTGCGGTCGCCGATGCGCCAATCCGCTCCTTTTCGAAAGGCATGACGCAGCGCGTGGCGATCGCCCAGGCCTTGGTGATCCAGCCCCACCTGCTCGTGCTGGATGAGCCTCTGTCGGGTCTCGATCCCATCGGGCGCCAGGATGTGGTCGAAATCTTTTCGGAATACAAACGTGGCGGCGGCACGCTATTTTTTACATCCCACGTTCTGCATGACGTCGAGCGGTTGGCGGACCGTTTTGGCCTGATCCATCAGGGCGAGCTGCGCTCGGTCAGTTCGCCGGCGGAGCTCGCTGGGGAGGAAGAATCGGTAATGGTTCGCTCCCAGGGGGGACAGGAGGTGAATGGCATGCAGGCGGAAACCGCCGGCCGCTGGTGCGGTACGTTTCCGCGCTCCGTCTTGTGGGAAAAACTCGATCAGATCCGCGCCGCGGGGCATTCGATCGTCGAAGTGCGCCCGACGCTTTCCCTTGAGCTTGCATTCCTGAAAGCCATCGGCAAGTCCGGCAGCGATGTCGGAGGCTGAGTTGTCCGCCGACATCGCGCATCTCCTCGCGGAAGGCGATCGCCTGCGCGACGGGCAATGCCTTGCCGAGGCGATGGCAAGTTACGAACGCGTCATCGATCTCGCGCCGTCGAGGCCGGAGGGCCACTACAAGCTTGGCACGGTTTACGGCCGCGCTGGGCGCAATGTCGATGCCGAGCAGTGCTATCGCCGGGCTCTGGAGCTGCAACGCAGCCACTTGGGCGCCTTGAACAACCTCGCCCTGATCTGTTTTTCCCAGGCGCGATTCGGCGAGGCCGAGGGTCTCTACCGGGAGATACTGGCCAACCGGACGGATCATGTCGAGGCGCACATCAACCTGGGCAACCTGCTTGCCGAGTCGGGTCGCGCCGATGAAGCGCTCTATCATTTCCGTCGGGCCACCGAATTGCGGCCGGATTCGGCGATCGCCCGTGAGCGGCTTGGCAGTATGCTGCGCAACTTTGGTCGTGTGGTAGAGGCCCTTGAGCAGATCGAACGCTCCCTGGAAATCGATCCGCGCTCGGCGGTGGCGTGGAACAATCTCGGTGCTTGCCACTTCGTGCGCGGCGAGCACGCCGAGGCCGATCAAGCGTTCGCCGAGTCGCTCGCGCTGGACGAGAACCAGGACGCGGCCTGGAACAACCGCCTCTTCCTGTCCAATCTGGTGACGCTAGAGCGCGACGAGGCATTTCGCCGCCACCTGGCCTATGGCGCATGGCTGCGCCGTCGTTGCGGGCCGGTCGTGCTGGATCATTCGCGCCATGTCGCCGAGGCGACGCGCCGCCTGCACATCGGTTTTGTTTCTGGCGATCTGCGGCATCACTCGGTGGCCTATTTTCTGCGCGGCTTTCTCGGACACCTCGATCGTTCGCTGTGCGAGACCTGGGCCTATTCGACCAGCCGCAAGACCGATGAACTGACCGCCGAACTGCGACCGCTGTTCCAGAACTGGCGGGATGTTTTCGACATGGACGACGCAGCAGCCGTGCAGCTGATAACCGACGATCGCATTGATATCCTGATCGACCTGGCTGGCCATACCAGCGACAACCGGCTGGCAATCTTCGGCCGTCGTGCGGCACCTGTCCAGGTTTCCTGGATCGGCTATCCTGCCACCACCGGTGTCGACAGCATCGATTACCGGATCACTGATGCGCTGGCCGATCCGGCGGACGAGGATCAGCATTATTACACCGAGCGCTTGTGGCGGATGCCTGGCCCTTTCCTCTGCTTCAGCCCGCCGGTAGTTGCGCCGCAGGTAGAACCGTCGGCGGAAACAAGGACGGGTCCGGTCACTTTCGGTTCCTTCAATGCCCGCGTCAAGCTTGGCGCCGAATGTCTTGACTTGTGGGTTCGCGTGCTGAACGAACTGCCGGATGCACGCCTGCTGGTCAAGTCGATCAACGGGGTCGAGGAGGCCGAGGCGAAGGCACAACTGGTCGCCGATTTCGTACGCCGTGGAGTTGCCGCCGAACGCGTCGAGGTTCTTTCGTCGATCCCCTCCACTGCAGAGCATCTGAAGCAGTATCAGCGCGTCGATATTGCCCTGGATGCTTTTCCCTATCACGGCACCACCACGACTTGCGAGGCGCTCTGGATGGGGGTGCCTGTAGTTACCCTGGGCGGCGACCGGCATGCGTCGCGTGTCGGCTGCAGTCTGCTGACCCATGTCGGCCTGCCCGAACTTGTTGCGCACTCGAAGGACGAGTTTGTCGCAATTGCGTGCGCTCTGGCGCGTTCGCCGCAGCGCCTGGCGACGTATCGATCTGTGCTGCGGCAGCAAATGAGCGGCAGCGTCTTGCTCGATGCTGAATCGATGGCCCGCCGCTTCGAGTCGGCCATGCGCGGGATGTGGTTGCGCTATTGCGAGAGCGATGCGGCGCGGGCAGCGGGCATGGCCGTTGCGAGCGGACGGCAGGCAAACATGAAACTGCACATCGGCGGCAAACAGTTTCGTGAGGGATGGAAAATCCTCGATGTACAACCCGGCCCGAACGTGGATTTCGTCGGTGATATACGCTCCCTGGAGGGGTTTGGCGACGAGTCCTGCTCGGAGATCTACTGCTCGCATGTTCTGCAGCACCTGCCGGTGAATGACATCGTGCCTGCTCTCAAGAGTCTTTATCGCATCCTGGCACCGGGGGGACGCCTAATGATATCGGTGCCGGATTTCGACGTATTGGTTGCGCTTTTTCAGCGCAGCGAGCTTGACCTCGCGCAACGCTTCCGCATCATGCGCATGGTCTTCGGCGGGCAAATGGATCCCTTCGACTTCCATTGCGTCGGCCTGACTTTCGATTTTCTGGTCGGCTATCTTGCACAGGCCGGGTTTTCCAGCGTCGAGCAGGTCGAATCCTTCGACTTGTTTTCCGATGGCAGCAAGGCTGATTTCGATGGGACGCCGATTTCCCTCAACGTCGTGGTCGGCAAGTAGGCGCGAATGGGAAGACATAGCCGATCTGCGAAGGGCCCGGGGAATCTCTCCGCAGAGATGCTCGGCCTAATGCGCCTGGTCGAAACCCGTCGTTACGACGAGATCGAGCAGGCGGCGCGGCGGGTGTTGGCACGCAATCGGGGGCAGGCCCAGGCGCTCAAGGTTCTGTCTTTCGCCCTTGTCGGCAAGGGACAGTACAAGGATGCCCTACCCATGCTGGAGGATCTTGCCCGGAAATATCCGCGCGATCCCGAGATCCAGAATAACCTGGGCATAGCCTTGTCCGCCCATTTGCGTTGGCGCGAGTCGGTGGGGTGTTTTGAGCGGGCGTTGGCCATCAGTCCCGGCGATCCGGAACTGCTGAAGAATCTCGGTGCCGCCTATGCGGACGATAAGCGCTGGAACGAGGCAGTGCCCTGGTTGCTCAAGGCCATCGAACAGCATCCGGGCGACTACGTCGAGGCAATAAGTCTGCTAGGCGCCTGCCTGATGAATGCGAACCGTATCGAAGAGGCGAGGGCCTGCTACAGAGAACTGTGGAGTGCCAACCCGGATGATGTCTCGGCCTTGTACCAATTGGCATTCGCTGACCTCCGGCTTTGTGATTGGGGGCATCTTGACGAGCAGGTCAGGTTGCTGCGAGAGCGAAATCCCGGGTTCGAGCGTGCGCTTGATGCGCCCTTTCCCGCCTTCAGCATGGCCGGCTTCAACGGCATGGACCAGCGCCTGATTGCCGAAGCGCATGCCCGCAATGCCATTTCGCCCTATGTCTATCAGGCGGGCGCCGAATGGCAGGCACCGGAAGCTCCTTCCAGCCCGCGCCGGCTGAAGATCGGCTACCTGTCGGCGGACCTTCGTTACCATCCGGTCGGCTTCATTGTTCCCGAAGTCATTGAAAGACACGATCGCACCAGGGTTGAAGTTATAGCTTATTCGACGGGACCAGATGACGCCAGCGACATACGCTGCCGCCTGATGCGAGCTTTCGATCGCTTCGTTGATCTCAAGGCGGAGTCCATTCCGAAGATCGTCGACCGTATCCGGCAGGATGCGATTGATGTGTTGGTTGACCTGCAGGGATGGACGACGGACTGCAAGCCCGAAGTGTTGGCCCTGCGTTGTGCCCGCATCCAGGTGAACTGGCTGGGTTTTGCCGGCACCATGGGCCATCCCGGACTGGCTGACTACATCATCGGGGACCCGGTGGTAACCCCGCTGGAACATTCCGCATTTTATTCCGAGACGATTGCACAGCTGCCTCACTGCTATCTTCCGGCCGATACGAGGCGTCAGTCAGGGCAGGTTCCGTCGCGCGCAGCGCAGGGCTTGCCGCAGGATGCGTTTGTCTTTTGTTCCCTCAACAACAACTACAAATTCAATCCCGCGGGTTTCGATCTCTGGTGCCGGCTGTTGCATGAAGTTCCGCATAGCGTGTTGTGGCTGACCCGTCCGAACGATACGGCGGTAGCGAACCTTCGGCAAGAGTTCGCGCGCCGCGGCCTCGCCGCTGAGCGCCTGATCTTCGCGGCTCGGGTGGAGAACCCCGCCGACCATCTGGCGCGTATCCAGCTCGCCGATCTTGCCCTCGACACTTTCCCCTACAACTCGCATTCCAGTGGAGTGGATGTCTTGTGGGCCGGGGTGCCGATGGTCGCCTTTCTCGGCGATACCTTCGCCTCCAGGGTGGGCGCGAGCCTTCTCAAGGCAGCGGGGCTGGAAGATCTGGTGGCAACGAGCACGGCTGAATACTTCTCCGCGGCATTGGCTTGCGCGCGCGACCCGCGGGTCCTGTCTTCGTTGCGCGGGCGCCTTGAAGCGGGCCGCAAGTCTTCAAACCTTTTCGATATCGGCGCATTCACTCGTTCCCTGGAGGATCTTTTTTATCGCATGCATGACCAAACTGCGCGCGGAGCGAAGAGTCCTTTGCCGGCGGTGCCAGATTGAGGGTATTGTCGCGGAGCATTGTTTCGTGAGAATTTCAATCGAGACCGGTGCCACCAGATTTTCCGTGATCGGCCTCGGCTTCGGCCTTTGGCTTGCTTGCCATCCGTACTTCGGCATATGGCATGACGCCAGGATTTATACGCTCATGGCGTTGCATTGGCTCGATCCGGCTCCCTTCGGGCGCGATCCCTGGCTAATGTTTGGTTCTCAGAGCGACTATTCCATTTTCGCCCCTATTTACGGAAGCATGATCCGTCTCCTCGGGATTGAATCCGGTGCGATCTGGATCACGGCAATCGGTGGCCTTTCCTTCGTGGTCGGCGCATATGTCTTTTCCCAGGCTTTGCCTCTGGGTCGTTTCAGAACACTGGTGTTTCTGGCGCTGGCGGCCATGCACATACCCTACTGTCCGAACAATCCCGGGATACTGGTACTGCAGGAGTCGTTTGTTACCGCACGACCATTGGCCATTGCCTTTTCACTGCTGGGCATTGCGGCGTGCTTGGCTTCCCTTCGCCATCTGGCCTGGGCCGCATTCGGAGTGGCAATCATGATCCATCCGCTTATGGGTATCTGGGCGATAGTGGTGTCGCTTTTCGTCTTCCTGGAGGATTACAAGGTACTAGCAGCCGTGGCGACCGCCGGCCTGGCTGTCATGGTAGGCGCGTTGGCAGGATGGACCCCGCTGCAGGCCATGTCGCTTGATTGGGCGATGTTGGTTCAGCAAACGTCGGTGGTGATATTCATGCCTTTTGGCGACAGCTATAGTCCTTCCCAATTCATCGTTGGATTGTCGCTGCTGCTCTTTGGCGCAGCGAATGGAGAGATCAAGCTGCGCCGCTGGTATCTCATGGCGGCGTTGGTCGGCTCATTGGGTTGGTTTGTCTCGGTCGCAGCCAGCACGATCTATCCCGCCACTCTCATCATGCAGCTCCAGTTGTGGCGCGCCATGTGGCTGGCGATGCTGCTTGCTGTTGTGGCAACCTGTGATTTGATACTGCGGTCGAGGCAGGAGTCCGACATCTACCGCCTCGCAGTGCTTGCGGGAGCCATCATGTGGCTAAACCAGGATACATGGGGGGGGTATGGCCTGCTCGCAGGCTATCTCGTGACAAATCGCCGGACTGACCGACTGACGGCTTGGCTAAGCGTGCACGCCGTCATGGTGCGACGGGTATTGCTGTTCCTGCTCGGCGTTTCGCTGTTCGCGTTCCTCGCGCATCTCTCTCTGGACATGCAGATCGCCGCAATCGGCCTTTGGGAGCAATCTCTGCCAGCTTCTCATTTTCTCGCCAAGGGTTTCCTGCTTACGGCCGGAAATGGACTGTTGCCGCTTGTCGCATGGATTGTCCTGGAAAGCTTGCCATTACTGGCGAGAGTCGGAGTGGTGATGCTTGTCCTGTTTTTTGCCGGAATGGACTGGGATCATCGGACTGATCTGATGCGCCTTTTCGAGTCGCGCTATTCCCTTGATCGTTCGCGGGGCATGTTCAGCCAGCAAATCAGAGCTGGCGAAACGGTCTACTGGCCCCATGCACCGGAGCGGGTCTGGTATGAGCTTGGAACCGCAAGTTATACCAGCAGCACGCAGGCAATCGGCATCATATTTTCCGAACGACATGCCATGGAGCTGGAGCGGCGACTAGCCCGCGTGGCAACGTCCGGATTGGAAGAGGAATTGATCGATGGGCCCCTGTCGCATCAAACGCTGCTGCACTATTCACTGGCCAGGCAGGGCAACCTCCTTTGGCAAAAGAACTTGCATCGCTACGAAGGTCGCAGCCTCAGTCGTCGCGGTATCGGATATCTGTGCGAAGACGCCGAACTGGACTGGATAATACACAACGAGGTGCACCCGGACCTGGTTACGGCGACATATCTGGAACGACGCCGCAGCAGCGAAATACAGTATGGCCTCTATGATTGCCGCAAGTTGCGCAGGAGCAAACGGGACTGAATCAGCGGCATCCAAGAAAGCGAACTATTGGCGGCGCCCGCGAGTTGCAGATGGCCGCAGAAAGTCGGTATTTATCCCCTGACACCAAGTTCGTTAGGTCGCCGCATTTCGGCGGGTTCGTTGATTGTGAAAGCCGGCAGAGACACACCGTACGGCGCGATTCTGGCGGCAACTACTTCGAAATGCCGAAAGCCGGCTGTGTAGTTGCCATGAAAGGCCTCGGCAGAATTTGTATACACGGCCGAGTCGATCGCGCCCAGGGCATGTGCGACATGCAGGAAAGGAGCATCGGCATCCTGCCTGAGCCAGCGTGATGACGGCGTTGACTGCGATAGCACGGCTGCGACGAAGATGAACAACGCTGCCGGGCCGAAGCGGTGGATCAATCGGGTTCCGTGATTGCGGGCGCCAGGCAACATGGCCTTTCCCTTATGGCTCCGCGACAGCACGCCCGAAGCCGGAACGACCTTGTCCTCGGCAAAGAAGTCTGGCAAGACTGATGGAAAGCCAGGCAATCAACAATCCGAAGGCAATGTCGATCATGTAGTGCCACTTTGCCACGACGGCTTCGGTGATGATGAAAGCATAAATTGGAAGGTACAGAATTCCCAGCCAGCGAATATGCCGCCAGGCGTACAGCCAGAGCACATAGGCATGGGCCGTGTGCAACGATGGCATCGCCGCAACGGCCATGATGAAGTTGCTTCCCTGGTAATCCTGACCCCCGGATGCGACAAATCGCCCCTGAAACTCGCTCATGTGAGCCTGGATTGCCGTGGCGGAAGGGTTGCTGCCATCCCCGTAGACAAATGGACCCCATGCCGGTGCGAGTGCATAGGAGAATCCGCCAATCACCAGAACCAAGGCAATGCAGGTTACCAGTTGGGTGAGAATCAGGCGTTGTTCCTTCTGCACTGAATGCAGCGCCAGAGAGCTCATAAACATCAGGACAAAAATGTCGTGGTAGGCAAGTGGCCAGATCTCGGTCAGCACCAGCCAAGGCTCATGCAGCCAGGTGATTGTCCGTGCCAGCGGCTCAAGCGCGGCGTCAGTCCTCCGGAAAGCTTCATCCCATCGGCGAGGATTGACGAGTTGCGCCCATAGCTTCAAGTTGAAATGCAGAAAAACCACAATGGTGAATGCCATTGTAGGGCGCAAGCATCCCCACCATATCGAGCCTGCAGAGCGCAATGAAGCCGCGCCGCGCGTGCGCGACCATGCCGCGAGGCCGAGAGCCGTCAACAGCGGTATGACATAGTGTTCGGTGGCAAATGCGGAGGAGTGGCCGTCAGGCCAGTAAAAACTCAGTCCGGCGCCGATCGACAGTAAACAGCAAGCAATCAACGAAGCCAGCGCCACTAGTTCCAGTGGGTGGATCTTTGCCGATTTCACGCCGACGGGTGGGGGCGACGTGTCGATTCGGAATTATTTTTCTTCATGATACTCGTCGTCGATATTTACTCCCCAGATTGCAGACTTGTCGGTACTTCCGGAACAAATCGCATCTACCGCCAGCTTTGCGGTCAACATCGAATGGTCTTGGTTGTTGTAACGGTGCATACCATTGCGCCCGATCAGAAACAGATTGGAAATGCGATCCACGAAGTCACGGATCGTGTCGAATTGCTGGTAAGCACCAAAGTAGGCGGGATAGGTCTTCGGCACGCGCACTACGTGGCTGTCGAGGACGTCGTCAGGGTCGATGAATCCGATGCGATGGAGCTCGTCCGTTGCCAGTTCGGTCATCGAAACGTCGTCGCATTGCCAGAGGCTATCTCCTTCCTGGCAGAAATATTCCAGACCGAGCCAAACGTTGTTTTCGTCAGCCACCAGGTGTGGGCTCCAGTTGTTGAACACTTGTATGCGACCCAAGTGGACGTCGCTCTCCTGAACATATATCCAGTTGTCCGGCGGGCAGTTGTTGGCTTGGGCAGACAGCGATTGTGGGTTGCGCTTGATCTTTCTGAGCAGGAGGCCGACGGTAATGAAATCGCGATAGGGCAGGTTGGAGGCAATACTGCAGACTGTGGGCGGTGGTGGCGGATCAATGGCTGCGACGAGGTCCTTGATGGGCATGGTCGAGATGACGTAGTCGGCTTCGAACCTGACAGAATTCGCAGTGCCGACGTCTACCGCAGTGACGGCTTGTACGCCTACGGGAGTCAGGTTAATGCCGACGACGTTGTGATTCAGCAGTACTTGTCCCCCGCCCGCAATAATCTGGCGGGCAACCTCCTCCCACAACTGGCCGGGGCCGAATTTTGGATAAAGAAACCGTTCGATCAGGCTGGTGCTGGTTTCCTTCTGCGCTATCGATCCGTGTGGAATTGACTTGGCGAACGCATGCTTGAGCGCCTTGAGGATGGAAAGTCCCTTGATCCGCTGTGCTCCCCATTCCGCGCTTATTTGATCGCATGGCACCCCCCACACCTTTTCGGTATAGTCCTTGAAGAACGTGAGGTAGAGTTCCTTGCCGAAGCGATTGATCAGGAAATCTTCGAGGGATCGTTCCGGCTTGCGCTGAAATGCCATGGCGAGCATGTAGCTGATGCCGATGCGCAGTACTCTTAGCGGGCCCAGATTGGCGAGAGTATTTGCTGACAACTTGATGGGGTAATCGAAAAACTTCCGAAGGTAGTAGATGCGCGAAAGTCGGTTTCGAACGAGCATGACTTTGTCGGGGTTATCGGTTTGCGCAGCTGGCGTGACTTCGCGATGCTGGTGCTGGTACGACACCCTGATGACCTGGTCCGCCTTCTCTGTGACTGCCTGTACTGGCATGATCTGCTGCCACCAGTCCATTACCCAATCGGACTTGGAGAAGAAGCGGTGGCCGCCGATATCCATCCGGTAACCCTTGTAGTTTACGGTTCTCGATATCCCTCCGATTTCGCTGCTCGACTCAAGCACGATCGGCAGGTGGCCACCGCGCCGAAGTAGTTCCAGCGCAGCGGTAAGACCGGCGGGCCCGGCACCTATTATCACAACCCGCTTGCTCATTGTTTTATGCCTTCTATGGGGACGCGATACCGTCGAAGTTCCGAAAAAAGGATGGTCCGTCGAAGCGCAAAGTTGAAAATGAGGATCAGTCCGGCCGCGATCAGCTTTGAGAGCAGGTAATGCACATCCGCAAGGTCGGTAAGCACATACATCAGTCCGGTATTCAGGGCAAGACCCGCGATGCCAATGGAGGCGAAAATGGCGAACTCGTGGTGGCGATTCGCAATTGCGCGGACGTTGAAAATCCAAGCAATACATAGAACATAATTTACTGCCAGACCAATCAGGAAGGCAGCTGTTGCCGACGCCAGGTAGTGCAGTTCAAACCTGTCTGTCAATAGAAACAGGATGGAGAAATCGATAACGAATGCGACTCCACCGACAAGGACGTATTGCAGAAACTGCTTGAGGATCAATGGGGCCATGGCCTGCCTCGTGGGCGCGCTACCGCTTGCAACAGGTTCAGGGCGAAGAATCTGGTCGGCATTGAGGAATCCGGGCATTCGGTTTGGCGGGAAGGGGTGACTGCGGCAGTCACGTTAACTGCCCTGTGTCCGGGAACCATGTGCGACAGGACTCAGTGCGGCGGCAACGAAGATGTCGCGGGTACCGGCGTATTCATGGCATGAGGCGTCTGTTCAAGCGAAACGTGGTTATATTACCAGACCCGTTGAGCGGCCATTTTTCGAGGCCCACAAACAATCCCCTTATCCCCAAATAGAAATATTCGCCTTGGCGTCGCCATGGGAAATTGTTAACCTTGCGCCTTCAAAAAACCATACTCCGAGGAGCCTTGGCATGGCGTTGGTCAATCCGCACGGCGGCGGCAGTCTGCGACCCCTTTTGCTCGAAGGCGAAGCGCTGATCGCGGAGTTGGCACGCGCCTCCTCGTTACCCAAGGTCAAGGTCGGCTCCCGCGAGAAGGGCGACATCGTCATGATGGGCCAGGGCGGCTTCACCCCGCTCGACGGTTTCATGTCCCACGCCGACTGGCAGGGCGTGTGCGACGGCATGAAAATGGCGTCCGGCCTGTTCTGGCCGATTCCGATCACGCTGTCCGCCGACAAGGCAACGGCCGACGGCATCAAGGTCGCCGGCGACGTGGCCCTGATCGATCCCGACGACGGCTCGATCCTCGCCACCATGAAGGTGACCGAGAAGTATTCGATCGACAAGGCCCACGAATGCGCCACGGTGTTCAAGACCACCGACATGGAGCATCCGGGCGTCAAGATGGTCATGGAGCAGGGCGAGATCAACCTCGCCGGCCCGATCAAGGTGCTCTCGCTCGGCGGCTTCCCCGAGACCTACGGTGAACTGCTGATGTCGCCCAGGCAGACCCGCGCCCTGTTCGAATCCTACGGCTGGAGCAAGGTGGCGGCGTTCCAGACGCGCAATCCGATGCACCGCTCGCACGAGTACCTGGCCAAGGTGGCGATCGAGACCTGCGACGGCGTGCTGATCCACTCGCTGCTGGGCAACCTGAAGCCGGGCGACATTCCCGCCGACGTGCGTTCCGAGGCGATCGGCACCCTGATCGAAAACTACTTCGTCAAGAAGACCGTGATCCAGGCCGGCTATCCCCTCGACATGCGCTATGCCGGTCCGCGCGAAGCGCTGCTGCACGCGCTGTTCCGCCAGAACTACGGCTGCTCGCACCTGATCGTCGGCCGCGACCATGCCGGCGTCGGCAGCTATTACGGTCCGTTCGATGCGCACCACATCTTCGACGAACTGCCCAGGGGCGCGCTGGAGACCCAGGCGCTGAAAATCGACTGGACCTTCTGGTGTTACAAGTGCGGCGGCATGGCCTCGGCGCGTACCTGTCCGCACGGCGAGGCCGATCGGCTGCTGCTGTCCGGGACCAAGCTGCGCAAGATGCTGTCCGAAGGCGGCGACGTGCCCGCCGAGTTTTCCCGGCCGGAGGTGCTGGAGGTGCTGCGCGCCTACTACGCCAGCCTGGCCGAGCATGAGAAGGTCGAAGTCAAGTTGTCCGGACATTCGGCCCGCTGAAGAATCAGGACCCCAGCTTTTCCGCTTGCAATTTTTGATGAACCACACCGCAACCAAGGAGTAGAAAACAAATGCCAACCTTTGTTCGTACCGAGAAGTGCGACGGCTGCAAGGGGCAGGACAAGACCGCCTGCATGTACATCTGCCCGCACAACCTGATGAAGCTCGACAAGGACGGTTCCGAAACCGGCCATGCCATGAAGGCCTTCAACCAGGAGCCGGAGCAGTGCTGGGAGTGCTACTCCTGCGTCAAGATCTGCCCGCAGGGCGCCATTGAAGCCCGTCACTACGCCGACATCGTGCCGCTGGGCGGCTCGGTGCAGCCGATGCGCGGTTCCGATTCGATCATGTGGACCATCAAGTTCCGCAACGGCACGCTGAAGCGCTTCAAGTTCCCGATCCGCACCACCGCCGAAGGTTCGATCGATCCCTACGGCGGCAAGCCGATGCCCAAGATGTCCGAGATCACCGCCGACGGCGTGTTCACGCGCGGCGTCATGGGTGGCTTCCGCGCCGGCAACCCCGCCGAACTGATCCGCCGCAGCTGATCACATCTATCGCTAATTCGAGGACAAGAAAATGGCTGGAACATTTGAAGCACCCGAAGTCGTCCAGGAAGAACTGGACATCCTGCTGATCGGCGGCGGCATGGCCTGCTGCGGTACGGCATATGAAATGATGCGCTGGGCCGAAGCCGTCAAGGCCGAAACGGGCAAAGAGCTCAAGATCAAGCTGGTGGACAAGGCCGCCATGGATCGCTCCGGCGCCGTGGCCCAGGGTCTTTCGGCGATCAACACCTACATCGGCGACAAGCAGGACCCCGCCGACTACGCGCGCATGGTTTCCAACGACCTGATGGGCATCACCCGCGACGACCTGGCCTACGACCTGGGCCGCAACGTCGATGACTCGGTGCATCTCTTCGAGGAGTGGGGCCTGCCGATCTGGAAGACCGACGCCGAAGGCGTCCGTCACGACGGCGCCGAAGCGCAGAAGGAAGGCCTGCCGGCCCTGAAGGACGGCGGCCAGCCGGTGCGTTCGGGCAAGTGGCAGATCATGATCAACGGCGAATCCT
>CAZGQB010000001.1:0-37204 GCA_964527055.1 uncultured Sulfuritalea sp. | reverse complement strand
GGCCGGGGTGGTGCGGTCGGTGGCCGCCACCTGCACGATCACGTCGTACTGCTCGCCGTCCTGCTTGTAGCGCGTCACCTGGCGGCCGCCGAGCATGGTCTCCAGGGCGCGGCCGACGGTTTCCACGGCGACGCCGAGATCGGCGGCGCGCTCGCGGTCGACGGCGACCGACAGTTCCGGCTTGTTCAGTTTGAGGTCGGTGTCAACATTGACCAGCCTGGGGTTCCTGGAAAATTCATCCAGCAGGCGATTGGTGACGTCTTGCAATTCGGCGTACGAAGCCGAGGTGATGACCACAAAATTGACCGGCCGTTCGCGCGGACTCTGGCCGAGCGAAGGCGGTGTCACCGGGAACGCCAGTACGCCGGGGATGCCGAAGAATTTGGGCTGCAGTTCCTTGGCGATGTCGAATGCGCTGCGATCACGCGCCTTCCAGTCGGCCAGGCCGACGAAGGAAATCCCCTGCGAGACCGTAGGATTGCCGGCGACGACAAAGTACCGTTCGATATCCCTGGTCGTGCTGTAGATCTCTTCCAGCTGCTTCGCATACTTTGCGGTGTAGTCCAGCGTCGCCCCTTCCGGCCCGAGAAATACGCCGAGGATCACGCCACGATCCTCCGCCGGCGCCAGTTCCGACTTCAGCGCCTTGAGGAAAAACACACCGGTGCCGGCGACGACGAAAAATGCCAGCAGCACGATCCAGCGACGCTTGAGCGACGCCGACAAAACGCGCCGGTACCCCTCCGTGACCCCGTTCAGAAAACCTTCGATGGCGAGAAAAACCTTGCCGTGCTTCTTTTCGTGGACCAGCAACAGCGAGCACATCATCGGCGACAGCGTCAGCGCGACGAAGCCGGAAACGATGACCGCCCCGGCCAGGGTCAGCGCGAATTCGACGAAGAGCTTGCCGGTGCGGCCGGTCATGAAGGCGACGGGCGCGTACACCGCCGCCAGCGTCAGCGTCATCGCCACCACCGCAAAGCCTATTTCCTTCGCACCGAGCAGCGCCGCCTGGCGGCGGTCCATGCCCTGCTCTATGTGGCGATAGATGTTTTCCAGCACCACGATCGCGTCATCGACAACCAGACCGATGGCCAGCACCAGCGCCAGTAGGGTCAATGTATTCACCGTGAACCCGAGCGCGAACATGATGGCGAAGCCGCCGATCAGGGAAACGGGGATCGTCACCAGCGGAATCAGCGTCGCCCGCACATTGCGCAGGAAGAAGAAGATGATCAGCACCACCAGCAGGATCGCCTCGCCGATGGTCTTGAAAACCGCCTCGATCGAGCGGTCGATGAAGATCGACGAATCGTAGGCAATCTTCGCCTCCATGCCTGCCGGCAGATCCTTGGTGACGCGCGGCAGTTCGGCGCGCAGCGCCCGGGAAAGGTCGAGCGGATTCGCGGTCGCCTGCTTGATGACGCCCAGCGCCACCGCGCTGCGGCCGTTGAATCGCACCGAACTGCGTTCGCTGGCGGCGCCGATTTCGACGCGGCCGACGTCGCGAATCTTTACCGGGTAGGGGCTGGCGGCTGTCGGCGCCCGCACGACCACTTGCTCGAACTGCTCCGGCTTGCCCAGATCGGTTTGGGCGACGACCGAAAACTCGCGCTGAACGCTCTCGATGCGCCCGGCCGGTACCTCGATGTTCTGTTTGCGCAGCGCATCTTCGACGTCCGCCGGCGTCAGGTTGTGCGCCGCCAGCCGCTCGCGGTCGAGCCAGACGCGCATGGCGAACTTGCGGTCGCCGAATATGCGCACATCCGCCGCGCCGGGGAGTGTTTGCAGGCGCGGCTTGACGATGCGACTGGCGAAGTCGGTCACCTCGAGCGGCGAATGCCGGTCGGAGGAAAAAGCTATCCAGATGATCGGATTGGCATCGGCCTCGACCTTGGCGATCACCGGTTCCTCGATAGTCTGCGGCAGTTTTGAACGCACGCGGGCGACACGGTCGCGCACGTCGGAGGCGGCCGAATCGGGATTGCGCTCGATCTTGAAACGCACGGAAATCTGGCTGTTCTCGGCGCGCGAGATCGAGGAGAGGACATCGACGCCTTCGATGCCGGCCAGCGAATCCTCCAGCGGCTTGGTGATCTGCGACTCGATGATTTCGGCGGAGGCGCCGCGGTAGGTGGTGTCGACCGTCACCACCGGCTCGTCGATTTTCGGATATTCGCGCACCGGCAGCCGGGTGTAGGAGACGATCCCGATCAGCATCACCGTGAGGCTCATCACGGTGGCAAACACCGGGCGCTGGATGCAGAGTTCGGAGATCCTCATTTCACCGGCCCTGCGCCGGCTTGTCGCCCGCCATGTCGCCGCCGCCCGGCGCCGCCGCATCGACCGGCTTTACCGGCGCGCCGTCGCGCAGCTTGAGCTGCCCGGCGGTAACGACGCTGTCGCCCGCCTGCAGGCCGTCGACGATTTCGACGCTGCCGGCGCGGCGCTGGCCGGTCTTCACCGGGGTCTGCTTCACCTTGCCGTCGGCGACGACGAATACCGTGGTTCCCTGCGCGGCCGGAACCAGGGCCTGCTCGGGGATGGTCAGCACGTTGTCGCGGCGGGCGAACACCAGCCGCACGCGGACGAACATGCCGGGGCGCAAGGCGCCGTCCGGATTGTCGAGCCGGGCGCGCACGGCCAGCGAGCGGCCGCTGGCGTCGACCAGCGGATCGATCGCATCGACCGTCGCGGCAAAGCGCTTGTCCGGCATGGCGTCGCTGGCCAGTTCCACGCGCTGGCCCCTGGCGAGTTTGGCCAGGTGCATCTCCGGCAGGCGGAAGTCCACCTTCAGCGCGGCCAGCCCTTCGAAGTTGACCAGCTCCTGGCCTTCCTTGACGTAGTCGCCCACGGAAACGCTGCGCAGGCCGACGACGCCGGCAAACGGCGCGCGCAGGGACATCTTGGCCAGCCTGGCGCGGGCCAGCGCGACGGCGGCTTCCTGCACCTTGAGCTGCGCCCGGGTCTCATCGAGCGCGCGCTGGGAAACGAACTTCTTCTGGATCAGTTCCTCGTTGCGCTTCAGGTTGGCCTCGGCCAGTCCGAGGTTGGCCAGGGCCTGCTGCAATTCGGCCGTCTGGGTCTGGGCATCCAGCTCGATCAGGACAGCCCCCTTGTCCACTTTCTGGCCATCGGCAAAACGGATCGCCGCGACGCGCCCGGTGACTTCGGGCCGCAGCACCACCGAGTCCACCGACTTCAGCGAACCGACGGCGGCCACCTCATCCTCGACGCTGGCGGAGGCGACACGGGCGATCTCGACCGCCGTGGCGAAGCCGCCCGGCGGCCCACCCGCCGGCGCACCCGCCGGCGGACCTGGCCTGGCGGAACCCGCCGCCGGCGCGCCGCCGACTTGACGGTTGGCGTACCAGGCAAACGCGCCGAGGCCGGCAAGGCCGAGGATGGCAAGGACAATCACCAGGGATCGATTTTTCGCAGGCATGAAGGCTTCTCGGGCTGGGAAACGCCGCAGCACCGGATATACCGGGCGACGCTTCCGTGTTGGAGGACGTTACTGACCCATGAGTCAGTAAACGGGTGAGATTTTACTCCGGCCCGCATCCCCCCGGTGCATCACACCGGATTGTCGATGTCGACGAAATCGCAGGCGATGCCGAATTCTTCCGAGAGATGTGCCCCCAGCGCCATGACGCCGAAGCGCTCGGTGGCGTGATGGCCGGCGGCGATGAAGGCCATGCCGGTTTCGCGCGCGAGATGCACGGTCTGCTCCGATATTTCGCCCGACACATAAACATCGGCGCCGGTGGCCAGCGCGGCTTCGAAATAATCCTGCGCGCCACCGCTGCACCAGGCGATGCGCGCCACCCTGCGCGCCGGGTCGCCGACCAGCAGCGGCACGCGGCCCAGCACCCCTTCGATGGCCCGCGCCAGTTCGCCGGCAAAAGTCGGCGCCGGCGGGACGCCGACGAAGCCGATATCCTGTTCGCCGAAGCGGCCCGTGATGTCCCAGCCCATGTGCAGCGCGAGCTGCGCGTTGTTGCCGAGCGTGGCATGGGCATCCAGCGGCAGGTGGTAGGCAAACAGGTTGATGTCGTGCGCCAGCAAGCGCGCCATGCGCTGTTTGCGGAAACCCGTGAGGCATCCGTCCTCGGCCTTCCAGAACCAGCCGTGATGCACCAGCAGGGCATCCGCGCCGCGCTCGATGGCCGCCTCGATCAGCGCCCGGCTGGCGGTGACCCCGCAGACCACGCGCCGGACGCGCTCGCGGCCTTCCACTTGCAGGCCGTTTGGGCAATAATCCCGGAAGCGCGCCACATCCAGAATGGAGTCCAGATCGGCGCGAAGATCTTCGCGTAGCACCGAATCACCCGGCATAGTTCGCATCCCGTCCGCAAGAGAATACGTCCCCGGCAAGACCGGGAACAGACACACACAGAAAACCAGATTATGCGCCGCCTTTGGCTGATATTTGCCCAGACCGTCACCGTCTGCATCGCCGTGCTGTTCGTGACCAAGACCCTCAAGCCGGAGTGGCTGAGCCACCTGCCAGCGACGGGCGGCGGCGCGGAAGTGGCGACGGTATTCCAGGCCCCGGCCGGCAGCGAACCGCAGCGCCCCGGTTCCCATGCCGATGCGGCGAAAAAAGCGGTTCCGGCCGTGGTGCACATCTTCACCAGCCAGGAGGTGAAGGGCGCGCGCCACCCCTTCATGAACGACCCGATCTTCCGCCATTTCTTCGGCGACCGCTTCGGCGAGGAATCGCAGCGCCGCTCCGGGCTGGGCAGCGGCGTGGTGGTCTCGCCCGAGGGCTACATCCTGACCAACTTCCATGTCATCGACGGCGCCGACGAGATCGAGGTCGCGCACAACGACGGCAGCAAGTACAAGGCACGCGTGGTCGGTTCGGACCCCGAATCCGACCTCGCGGTGCTGCGCATCCCGGCCGACCACAAGCTGCCGGTGATCGCCTTCGGCAGCAGCGACAGCCTGCGCGTCGGCGACATCGTGCTGGCCATCGGCAATCCCTTCGGCGTCGGCCAGACCGTCACCTCCGGCATCGTTTCGGCGCTGGGCCGCTCGCAACTCGGGATCAACACCTTCGAGAACTTCATCCAGACCGACGCCGCGATCAACCCGGGCAACTCGGGCGGCGCCCTGGTCGATGCCAACGGCCACCTGGTGGGCATCAACACCGCGATCTATTCGCAAAGCGGCGGCTCGATGGGCATCGGCTTCGCCATCCCCGTCTCGCTGGCGAAGAACGTCATGGAGCAGATCGTCAAGACCGGCGGCGTGACGCGCGGCTGGGTCGGCATCGAGGTGCAGGAAATCACCCCCGAGCTTGCCGAATCCTTCAAGCTGGCCGACACCCGCGGCGCCCTGATTGCCGGCGTGATGCGCGGCAGCCCGGCCGACAAGGCCGGCATCAGGCCCGGCGACGTGCTGACCCAGGTGGCCGGCAAGCCGGTGAAGGATGCCCAGGCGATGCTGGAACTGATCGCCGCGCTGGAACCCGGCAAGACCGCCCGCTTCGAGCTGAAGCGCGACGGCCGCATCGTGGGCCTCGACATCGCCATCGGCAAGCGCCCGCGCCCGCCGAAGGAATAGGCAGCACGCCGGCAGGCAGACTAAAGTCTGCCCCACAAGGGCAAGGAAGCCAGGTCAGCGCAGCGAAGCGTTCAGCGCATCGAGCGCCTTGGCGCCGGGGCAAAGGTAGGCATCACCCAGCTGGTTGAGCGGTTTCTCCACCGTATTCAGGTGGCGATGCATGTCCTCGGCGCTGCTGTCGACGTAGATCAGGCCGGTGACGATCTCGCCCAGCGTCTGCCGCTCCTGCAGGTAGTTCATCGCGGCGACGCGGTCGGCCGGGTCGTAGTCGACCGCCACCTTGCGCAACAGCAGCACCGAACCGTCGTGCTGGACCACGCGTCGCAGCGAGCCCGGGCTGTAACTGGTCTCGATCTTGTCGCGCGGCAGGATCACGTCGAGGCGATTCACCGCCTCGTTGTGCTCGCGCACGTAGTCGTAGCTCTTGGTCGACCCGGGGTGGTTGTTGAAGGTGACGCAGGGACTGATGACGTCGATGAAGGCGGGGCCCCGATGGCGCAGCGCGCCCTTGATCAGCGGTATCAGCTGCTCCTTGTCGCCGGAAAAGCTGCGCGCGACGAAGGTCGCGCCGAGCTGCAGCGACAGCGCCACGAGGTCGATCGGCGTATCGCTGTTGACCACGCCGCGCTTGTTCTTCGAGCCCTTGTCGGCGGTGGCGGAGAACTGGCCCTTGGTCAGGCCATAGACCCCGTTGTTCTCGCAGATGTAGGCCATGTTCACCCCGCGCCGCATGGCGTGGGCGAACTGGGCGATGCCGATCGAGGCGGAGTCGCCGTCGCCGGAGACGCCGAGGTAGATCAGCTCGCGGTTGGCCAGCGCGGCGCCGGTCAGCACCGATGGCATGCGGCCGTGGGTGGTGTTGAAGCCGTGCGAGGCGCCGAGGAAATAGTCGGGCGTCTTCGACGAGCAGCCGATGCCGGAGAGCTTGGCCACCTTGTGCGGCTCGATGTCGAGGTCGAAGCAGGCCTGCACCACGGCGGCGCTGATCGAATCGTGGCCGCAGCCGGCGCACAGGGTCGAGATCGCGCCCTCGTAGTCGCGGCGGGTGTAGCCGACCGCGTTGCGCGGCGCATCGGCGCGCAGCAGTTTGGGTTTGGCGAGATAGGTCATGAGGCCACCTGTTTGCGAAGGGGGGTCACCTTGTGTTCGGAAAGAGCGTCGGCGATCCTGCCGGATATGAAGCGGGCGGTAATCGGCGTACCGTCGTAGTGCAGGACCCGGATCAGCTTCTTCGGATCGATTTCGCCCTCGGTAAGCAGCAGCATGCGCAACTGGCCGCTTTCGTTCTGTTCGACGACGAAGACGAAATCATGTTCGTCGATGAAGTCGATCACCTCGTCGGCAAACGGGAAGCCGCGCACGCGCAGGGTGTCGACATGGATTCCCTGCGCTTCGAGCAGCGCGGAGGCCTCGGCCATGGCCGGACTGGTCGAACCGTAATGGATCGCGCCGAAACGGGTGGGTTGCGATGCGGACTGCAACACCGGCGCCGGTACCAGCTGCTTCGCCGTCTCCAGCTTGCGTCGCAGGCGCTCCATGTTATACGTGTAGTCGGTGCCGGCCTCGCTGTACTTGGCGTAGGCATTGCGCGTGGTGCCGCGGCTGAAAAAGGCGCCCTTGGTCGGGTGGGTGCCGGGAATCGTGCGCCAGGGAATGCCGTCGCCGTCGACGTCGAGATAGCGGCCGAAGTTCTTGCCGGCCTCCAGCATTTCTGCCGTCATCACCTTGCCGCGATCGTAGCGCCGGCTGTCATCCCAGTCGAAAGGCTGGCATAGCCTGTCGTTCATGCCGATGTCGAGGTCGAGCAGGACGAAGACCGGTGTCTGCAGGCGATCCGCGAGGTCGAAGGCCTGGGCGCCGAGCGTGAAGCATTCGTAGGGATCCTCGGGGAACAGCAGCACGTGCTTGGTGTCGCCGTGCGAGGCATAGGCGCAGGCAATCAGGTCGGACTGCTGCGTGCGCGTCGGCATGCCGGTGGACGGGCCGCCACGCTGCACGTTGAACACCACGACCGGCACTTCGGCGAAGTAGGCGAGGCCGAAGAACTCCTGCATCAGCGAAATGCCCGGGCCGGATGTCGCCGTAAACGCCCGGGCGCCGTTCCATGCCGCACCGATCACCATGCCGATCGAGGCCAGTTCGTCCTCGGCCTGCACGATCGCATAGCGCGCCATGCCGTTGTCGGGGTCGGTGCGGTACTTGCGGCAATAGCTGCCGAAGGCTTCGATCACCGAGGTTGATGGCGTGATCGGGTACCAGCCGGCCACCGTGGCGCCGCCATACACCGCGCCGAGACCGCAGGCATTGTTGCCGTTGATGAAGATCTTGTCGCCGACGCCGTCGGCACGCTCGACGCGCAGGCCGATCGGGCACGGCAGATTGGCACTGGCGTGATCGTAACCGAGCTTGAGGGCGTTGACGTTGGCGCCGATCAGCTTGTCCTTGCCGCGGTACTGGTCGGCGATCAGCTTTTCGACGACGCTGAATTCGATGCCGAGCAGCGCCGCCAGCGCGCCGACGTACATGATGTTCTTGAACAGCTGGCGCTGGCGCGCATCCGTGTATTCGCGGTTGCAGATTTCGGTGAGGGGAATGCCCAGCACCGTGATGTCTTCGCGGAAGCGCGAACGCGGCTGCGCCTTGGTCGAGTCGTAGAACAGGTAGCCGCCGGGTTCGATCTCGGCGATGTCGCGGTCCCAGGTCTGCGGGTTCATCGCCACCATCAGGTCGCAGCCGCCGCGGCGGCCGAGCCAGCCGGCGGCCGAAACGCGCATCTCGTACCAGGTCGGCATGCCCTGGATGTTGGAGGGGAAGATGTTGCGCGGGGCCACCGGCACGCCCATGCGCATGATGGCACGGGCGAACAGTTCGTTGGCCGAGGCCGAACCCGAGCCGTTCACGTTGGCGAACTTGATGACGAAATCGTTGCTGCTCTGGATGGGTGTCATGGCATTCATGTCCTTTTCGCGTCCGTCCCCGCTTCGGCGCACTGCATGAAAAACTTCTGCATGTCCCAGGCGCCGGTCGGGCAGCGTTCGGCGCACATGCCGCAATGCAGGCAGATGTTCTCGTCCTTGACCATGACCCGCCCGGTCTTCAGCACATCCGAAACGTAGAGGGCCTGCTCGCGATTCTGCGCCGGCGCCTTGAGCCGGCCGCGCAAATCATCCTCTTCGCCATTGCGGGTGAAGGTGATGCATTCCGTCGGGCAGATATCGACGCAGGCATCGCATTCGATGCAGGTCTTGACCGTGAACACCGTCTCGATGTCGCAATTGAGGCAGCGCTCCGCCTCGGCGCAGGCCATGAAGGGATCGAAGCCCATTTCGAGTTCGAGCTTGATGTCCTTGAGGGTCTTCTCCAGCGCCTTGACCGGCACCTTCTTGCGCTCTTCCTCGGAGACCTGGTTGTCGTAGCTCCACTCGTGGATGCCCATCTTCTGGCTGACCAGGTTGAACTCGGGCGGCGGCCGGTCGTCGAGATCCCTGCCGCGGCAGAACAGGTCGATCGAGATCGCCGCGTCGTGGCCCTGGGCCGCCGCGGTAATGATGTTCTTCGGCCCCAGCGCCGCATCGCCGCCGAAGAAGACCCTGGGTAGTGTCGATTGCAGGGTCTTTTCGTTGAGCACCGGCATGTCCCACTTGTCGAACTCGAGGCCGATATCCTTCTCGATCCAGGGGAAGGCGTTCTCCTGGCCGATCGCCACCAGCACTTCATCGCACTCGTGGAACTCGTCGGGTTCCCCGGTCGGGATCAGGCTGCGCCGGCCCTTGGCGTCGTATTCGGCACGCACGATCTCGAACAGGACCCCGCTCAGCTTGCCGTTGTCATGGCGGAACTCCTTCGGCACGCGCATGTTGAGGATGGGGATGCCTTCGTGGATGGCCTCCTCCTTTTCCCAGGGCGATGCCTTCATCTCGTCGAAGCCGCTGCGCACGATGACCTTGACGTCGTCGCCGCCGAGGCGCCGCGCCGAACGGCAGCAGTCCATCGCCGTGTTGCCGCCGCCGAGGACGATCACCCGCTTCGATATCTTCGTGGTATGGCCGAACGCCACGTTGGCCAGCCAGTCGATGCCGATGTGGATATGCTTCGCGGCTTCCTGGCGGCCCGGGATCGGCGCATCGCGCCCCTTCGGCGCGCCGGTGCCGACGAAGATCGCGTCCCAGTCGCCGGCCAGCAGTTCCTTGAGGCTGCCGACCCACTGGTTGTAGCGCGTTTCGACGCCCAGGCCGATGATGTAGCCGCATTCCTCGTCGATGACCTCGTCGGGCAGGCGAAATTTCGGGATCTGGCTGCGCATCATGCCGCCGGGCGCCGCGCCGTTGTCGAACACCGTGACCTGGTAGCCGAGCACGGCAAGGTCGCGCGCCACGGTGAGCGAGGCCGGACCGGCGCCGACGCAGGCGATGCGCTTGCCGTTGTTTTTCTCCGGCGCACGCGGCAGGCGCCCGGTGATGTCGTCCTTGAGGTCGGCGCAAACACGCTTGAGCCGGCAGATCGCCACCGGTTCCTCGTCCACGCGGCCGCGGCGGCAGGCGGGCTCGCAGGGCCGGTCGCAAACGCGGCCGAGGATGCCGGGAAAGACGTTGGAGCGCCAGTTGATCAGGTAGGCCTCGGAGTAACGGCCGGCGGCAATCAGGCGGATGTACTCGGGAACGGGGGTGTGGGCCGGGCAGGCCCATTGGCAATCCACGACCCTGTGGAAATAGTCATGGCCGCCGATGTTCGTCGGTTTCACGTGCGCTCTGTCTCCAATCGCGGTGCAGCTCGACGTGCGCCGGCAGGACGCCGGCGCACGTTGGGGTGCACTCTAGCACCGTCCGGCTTGCAGAAAAACCGGCCGGGTCGGGCGTCCATGATAAATCGCCGGTTTTCCACCGCAGCCAAAAATCGGCTAGTCTTTATCCCTCATTTCATGTCGGGTGTTATTCATCATGGCTCTGCGCGCAATCATTTTCGATGTCGACGGTACCCTCGCCAACACGGAACGCGACGGCCATCGCCCGGCGTTCAACGCGGCTTTCGCCGAAGTCGGCCTTCCCTGGCATTGGGACGAGGCCTTTTACGGCACCCTGCTGGATGTCGCCGGCGGCCGGGAAAGGATCCGCCATTACGCCGACAAGTTCGATCCGGCGACGCGCACGCGCGCCGACTTCGACGATCTCGTGGCGCGGATCCATGAAATCAAGACGCGCAACTACCAGCGCCTGCTGGCAGCCGGTGCAATACCGCTGCGGGCGGACATCGGCCAGCTGATCTGCGATGCGCGCACCGAAGGCGTACGGTTGGCGATCGCCTCGAGCTCGAAGCTGGAAAATGTGGTCGGCCTGTTGCGGGCGAACCTCGGTCCGAATGCCGACAGCTGGTTCGATGCCATAGCCTCAGGTGCAGTCGTCGCGACCAAGAAGCCATCGCCGGAGCTTTACCACTGGACCCTGAAGCAACTCAATCTGCCTCCGCGCGATTGCCTGGCGATCGAGGATTCCTCCCACGGCTTGGCGGCCAGCCTGGCGGCCGGCATCCCCACGGTGATCACGGTGAGCGATTACACCATCAACGAGAACTTCGACGGCGCCCGCATGGTCCTGGCCGAGGCAGACAGGGTCTCGCTGGACAAGCTGCGGCTGTGGCACGCGACAGCGAGTACGTCCTGAGGGGGTCGGCTGCCGCTTCCGCTGCCGATTCAGGTCCGCGTCACGAAGGCATCGAATTCTGCCAGTGGCAGCGGTCTGCTGAAGAAGTGACCCTGATAGGCATGACAGCCTATGCTCGCCAGATAATCCCGCTGCATCGCGGTTTCCACCCCCTCGGCAATGACCATCAGGCCTAGGTTCTGACCCAAAGCCACGATGGTACGGACGACGGCGCCATCGTTGTGATTCGTATGCGCGTCGCGCACGAACGCCTGGTCGATCTTCAGCTGGTCCAGCGGCAGGCGCTTCAGGTAGGACAGCGAGGAAAAGCCGGTGCCGAAGTCGTCCATCGAAAAGCCCACGCCGCGGGCCTTGAGCGCGCCTATCTTGGCGATGATGTCCTCGACGTTGTCCAGCAGCAAACTCTCGGTCAATTCCAGTTTGAGCATCTCCGGCCGGATGCCGCTGCGCTCGATCGTGTCCAGCACCTGGCCGACGAAATCCTGCAGGTTGAACTGGCGGGCGCTGACATTCACGGCCAGAGTCAGCGCGGCCGTTTCCGGTCTCGTGGCCCAGGCCAGCAACCGGGCGCAGGCCGTTTCCATCACCCACTGACCGAGCGGCAAAATCAGTCCGCATTCTTCGGCCAGGGGGATGAACTCGGCCGGCAACACCAGCCCGCGCTGCGGATGCTGCCAACGCACCAGCGCTTCGGCGCCGATCACCCGGCCGCTTGAATCCACCTGCGGCTGGTAGTGCAGCACGAACTGCTTCTCGCTGAGGGCCTTGCGCAGATCAAGCTCCAGGGCGACGCGTGCGGTGACGGTCGCCTGCATCTCGGGGTCGAAGAACCGCAGCGTGTTGCGCCCCGCGGCCTTGGCTTGATACATGGCCAGATCGGCTCGTTTCAACAACTCCTCGGTGGTTTCGAAATGATTGGTAAACAGCGTAACGCCGATGCTGGGAGTGCTGTGATGCCGGTGAATGCCAAACTCGTAGGTCTCGTTGAGAGTGGCGAGAATCTTTTCGCCCACGGACTCGGCCTGGTTGGCGGCTTCCAGCATGTTCGTGCTGAGGCCCTCCAGCAGCACGACGAATTCGTCACCGCCAAGACGGGACACCGTATCGCCCTGGCGCATGGAGGAGACGAGACGCTGGCCGACCGTTTGCAGCAGAAGGTCACCGGTGTCATGTCCAAGCGTGTCATTCAGCGTCTTGAAATTGTCAAGATCGATGAACAGCAATGCGCCGTGGCTGCCGTTGCGCGAACTGGCGGCCATGGCCTGTCGCAAGCGGTCAAGCATCAGCGTCCGGTTGGGCAGCCCGGTAAGCTGGTCGAAGAAGGCAAGTTCCTGAATTCTTTCTTCGGCCTTCTTGCGCTGTGTGACGTCTAGATCCATGCGCACAAAAATCTTGCTGTCGCCCTCGCCGGGAATGGCGAAGGTCGTGGCCAGCACCACGATCTCGGCTCCGTCTTTTTTCCGCACTGAATACTCACCCGGGCCGAACGGCTGCCCGCTGCGATCGATTTCCTTCAGCACCGCGATGAAACTCTCTGCCTGCTGCCTGTCGAGATACATCAACAGGTTATCGCCGATGACCGAATCGACGGCCTCCGCCGCGGTGAAGCCGTACATGACCTCCGAGGCCTTGTTCCAGTAAAGCACGCGCCCGTCGGCGTCGAACCACTGAACCGCGATGGACGGCGTGCTCTCCAGCGTGGCTCGCAGCCGCTCTTCGCTGCGGGCCATCCCGGCTTCGCGGCTCTGGATCACCTCGACCATGTGTCCAAGGTCACGCGAGAGCTGATTGAGCTCGGAAATGGCTCCCCGGCGCGGCCACGGCGAACTGTAATCGCCGTCGGTGACGCGGTGGGTTCTCTCGATCAGCGCATTGAGCGGGCGCACCATCCGTGTGGCCCACAGCGGAGCCAGCACCATGCTGAGCAGCAGGGCGCCGGCAAATCCGCCGGCGACCAGCGCGATCGTCGTGAAGTAGACTCTGCCTGCCATGCCGGCCGGCGCCGAGGCGGCGATCACCCAAGGCAGGTTCCTCGGCAATGCACCTGCGACCAGCGACTGTCGCCCTTGAAACGTCTCGTACTCCGGCAGCGGTCGCCCGGCAAGAATCGCCTGGAACGTCGGAAGTGCCGAAAGGTCCGAAAAGAGGCCTATTGAACCGGCACGCGAGGACGCCAACAACTGACCCCGTTGATCGACGACCAATGTACTTCCCTCGGAAGCCGCTTCCAGATTTCGGAACAGGGCCAGGACGCGCTCCAATGATATCTCGCCGATGACCACCTTGTCGCCCGCCGCCAGCGCAACGCCGACCGCGTGCTTGCCGGAGAGCGCCGACAGAAATTTGTCACTCCAGATCGCCTTTGCGGACTCGATCTTTCCTGCCCCCGCGCGAGCTGCCCGGAACAGCGGGCTGTTCGAAAAATCCGCGCCACGCAATTCCTCAGCGGCGTGCCGGCTTGCGCCAGGCAGTCCAAGGGCCTCGACACTGCCCCCGGGACCGACGACATAGGCAGCCTGCAGGATTTCGCCGTCGCCGACCATGGCTTCCAGCAAGGCCTGAAGTTCGGCGGGCGACCGGTTGGCGACGAGCCGGCCCTGCGTCCTGATCTGCGCCTCGATTCCGGCCGTGTAGTGGTCGAGCAGACGCGCGGTGCTGTCGGCCCGTTCCCGCAGGTCTGCCCGAGTGCTCGCCTCTATCTGTGGCAGGCGATAGAGCAGTATGGCGCTGCCGACGAGCGAAAAAGTCAGCGCGATCGTAGTGACCAGCAACAGGACCAGCGATGTTCGCAGCCGCAGTTCACGCATGCCAGACCGCTATTCGACGAGGACAAAACGGCCATTGCGCACGACCGTGACATGGGTCTGACGCACAGCATCGCCGTTTCGATCGAAACTCCAGCGATCCTGCAGTCCCTCATAGGGGTCGGCGGCGAGCAAGGCCTGCTTCAGGGACTGGTCCCTGCCCACTTTGGCCAATGCGGTGAGCACCGCCCTCGTGGCGTCGTAGGCGGCGACGCTGGCAAAGCCTGGCTCCTGCTTGAAACGCGCGTGGTAGGTGGTGGCAAAAGAACGATAGTGCGGCGAGGCATCGTCGCGATTGAAGTATTGGGTCACCGTGATGCCTTCCACGGTGCGCCCGCCCAACTGGGTCAAGTGCTCGGTCGCCGCCCAGGTAGCGGCCGTCACCGGCTGGTTCAAACCGCGGTTGCGCGAAAGCTGGACCAGGCGTACCGTATCGACCGCGTTGGCGACAAAGTGCAGACAGTCCGGTTTCGCGACAGCGATCTTCTTGATTGCTTCACCGTAACTGGCGTCGTCGCCTGACATGAAGCTGGCCTCAGCCACGACTTCACCGCCGAGCGCGGTGAAATCCTTGCGGTAGTGTTCGGCCCAGTCCGCGGAATAGGCACGGTTGCCGAGGTCGTAGACGATGGCCACGCGGCGGACGCCGCGGCCGTACTCGAAGGCCGCGCTGCGCCGGGTGCTGATTCCCACCGACGGTGCCACCCGGAACAACACGTCGTCCTTGCCGGCCAGCAGGGAGGAGGTGACGGTCGGGCTGACCACGACCATGCCGGCGCGGTTGGCCACCGGCAAGATCGCTTCACCCATCGAACTGGTCATCGGACCGATGATGGCTTCGACGCGCGCCGCGACCAACGCCTCGGTCGCCTTGATGGCAACGGCAGCCTGCTGCTCGTCGTCATGAATCAGAAGTTCGATTTTGCGCCCATTGACGCCGCCAGCGGCATTGGCCTCCTCGATCGCGAGCAAGACGCCGTGGCGCCCGGCCTCGCCGAGGTCGGCGACACGGCCCGAAAGCCCGCCGAGAAAGCCGAGCTTCACGGACTCCGGCGGCGCACAGGCCGCGAGCGCCAGAAGCAGCACCGCCGGGGTAACCAGCCGCAGTTTCATCAACACCTCCCCTGCCGCCCAGACCGATTGCGCGGCGTCGTGCGGCAGCACTGAATTGCACAAATGATAGCCGAGATTGATTTGGAATAGCAGGGCACGAATCTACGTGACCGGGCCCCTGCGGCCAGCGCAATGTCAATTCTTCAGGTCGCTAGACTGCTGCTCGGCACGATCGAGCTCCTGGTTCATCTCCTCGTCCGAGGGCGGCCGGTAGTCGGACTGGCCGGCCGGCTCGGCCGCGGGCTTGACGATGAAGCTGGCGAGTATGATCCCCAGCTCGTACAGCAACCATAGCGGCACCGCCATCATGAACTGGGAAATCACGTCGGGCGGCGTGAATATCGCACCGATGACGAAGGCGCCGACGATCACGTAGGGGCGCCACTCGCGCAGCTTGATCACGTCGACCAGGCCGATCTTCACCAGCACGATGACGACGATAGGCACCTCGAAAGTGACGCCGAAAGCCAGGAACATCGTGAGGACGAAGGAGAAGTACTTCTCGATGTCGGTCATCCAGGCCACGCCTTCAGGCGCAAACTGCGCCATGAAGCCGAACACCATGGGGAAAAAGGCGAAATAGGCAAAGGCCATGCCGATGAAAAACAGGACGAACGATGCGGCCACCAGCGGCATCGCCAGCCGCTTCTCATGGGCGTACAGCCCCGGCGCGACGAAGGCCCAGACCTGGTAGAGCACATAAGGCAGGACCACCAGGAAGGCCGTCATCAAGGAGACCTTCATCGGCACCAGAAACACGCCGACGACATCGGTGGCGATCATCTGGCCACCTGCCGGCAACTTCTTCAACAAGGGATCAGCCAGCAGCGAATACAGTTCGCGGGCGTAGAACGCCAGCGGCACGAACACGATGCCGACCGCGATCAGGCACCGGATCAGGCGGTCGCGCAACTCGACCAGGTGGGAGAGAAAAGTCTCTTGTTGTTCGTCGGCCATCAGGTCTTGAGCGCTTCCGCGGCAGCGGTAGTCGGGGCGGGCGCCGGGAGGGATGACGACTGCGCTTCGGTTGCGGGAGTCGAATCGGAAGTCGGCGCCGGCGACACAGCGACATCGGCCGCCAGCGGTTCGACCGCCTTGTTCACGGAAGACTCCACCTCGCGCATTTCGTGGGTCACCGAAGCCTGCAGGCTGGCCACCTGACTGGTCATCTCCTGCTGCATCTTCTTCAGTTCATCGAGCTGGATCTCGCGATTGATGTCGCTCTTGACGTCGCTGACATAGCGCTGCAGGCGACCGAGCAGGAGTCCGGCGGTGCGCGCCACCTTGGGCAGGCGCTCCGGTCCGATGACCACCAGCGCCACGACGGCGATGACCATCAACTCGGTAAGGCCGACGTCGAACATGAATTAGCTGGGAACCTGGAAGGTATGGAACAGACCGGAGACGCGGCGCCGCGGCACGAGCCCGCATGGCGCAAGCCTTGCCGGCGTCAGGACTTGGTCTGCTCCCGACGCGACTCGACGTCGATGGTCTGGCCGGTGACCTGTTGCGGCTCGGCCGATTTATCGGAGGATTTGTCGGCACCGGCGTCCTTCATGCCGTCCTTGAAGCCTTTTACGGCACCACCGAGGTCCGATCCGACGTTGCGCAACTTCTTCGTGCCAAATACCAGCATCACGATGACCAGCACGATCAGCCAGTGCCAAATGCTAAATGAACCCATTCTGCCTTCTCCTCGCGCTCATTGAATTTTCAAGGCGCTCTGCGCTTGAGCATGGAACCCAGGGGCTCGGGACCGCCCAGGATGTGAATGTGCAAATGATACACCTCCTGTTGTCCGATCCGACCGGTGTTGATGATGGTGCGAAAGCCCTCGACCAGCCCCTGGCTGCGGGCCAGTTCGTGGGCCTTGGCTAGCATGTGCCCGAGCAGCATGCGGTGGCCCGGCTCGGCATCCATCAGCGACGGGATGTGCAGTTTGGGCACGATCATGAAATGCACCGGCGCGATCGGGTTGATGTCATGGAAGGCGAAGATTTCCTCGTCCTCATAGACCTTCTTCGACGGGATCTCGCCGCGCGCGATCCGGCAGAAAATGCAGTCGCCCATCATTCCGGACTCCGGCTGTTCTTTTGGCTACGGCCGGCGCTTTGCGCCTTAACCCTCGCTGCGCTCGCGTTAGCCTGCGCCGAAAGAACGGATGCGGCGCTCATTCGCCGCGTCCATTCTTTTGGCTACGGCCGGCGCTTTGCGCCTTAACCCTCGCTGCGCTCGCGTTAGCCTGCGCCGAAAGAACGGATGCGGCGCTCATTCGCCGCGTCCATTCTTTTCGTCGATCCCGGAAATGCCCTCCCGGCGCCGGAACTCGACCATCACGTCATCGACGCCGATGTCGAATTGCGCGAGCAGGATCATGCTGTGGAACCACAGGTCGGTGACTTCGCGCACCAGATGCAGGCGATCGCCATCCTTGGCGGCCATGATGGTTTCCGCGGCTTCCTCGGCCACCTTCTTGCAGATCGCGTCGGTGCCCTTGGCATACAGGCTGGCGACATAGGACGAATCCGGCGCCGCACCCTTGCGTTCGAGCAGCGTCGCCTGGATGCGGTGCATTACCTCAAGATCGATCATTTCTCGCTCCAATTTTTCCTTCCGCTGTCAAGGAAGGGGGTGACAAATTTCTGCTGGACGGTGACGACGAGGCAGCGTGGCCTGCTCGGGAGGAAAACGCGCAGCCATCCGGCGACAACACCCACAGTCTACATAGTAATGGCTGGCGAGAGGATGAATTTGTCCATTCGGAAATGCAGTGCCGCCCAAGGAGTCGATGATCAAAGCCGAACGAGGCTCGACGCAATCGGCCCGCCCGCCGCATGGCCGGCGGCCTGCGGGCGTGGCGTGTTGCGACAATTTGCCGTGGCCGGCGCGCGGCGGATGGCGATTTCGCCAGTAGAATCGCGGGACGGGAACCGGGTGCCACGGTCGTTCGCCACATCTGCAGCCCATGCGTCCTTCCCTCCCCTGACAAACCATCTGGAAAATGCGATGAAAAAACTGCTCTCCCTCACCCTGCTGGCGGCCTTCGCCCTGAGCTCCCATGCTGCCACCGCGCCGGATACGCTGGCGAAGATCAAGTCGTCCAAATCCATCACGCTGGCCTATGCGCAAAATGCGACGCCGTTTTCCTTCGACGACACCAAGGCGTTCAAGCCGGCCGGTTACTCGATCAGCCTGTGCGAAGGCATCGTCGCGCAGATCCAGCGCCAGCTCGGCCTCGACGCGCTGAAGATCAACTGGGTCGCCGGCACCACGCCCGAGCGCCTGGCGCTGGTGGCCGAAGGCAAGGCCGACATGGAATGCGGCGTCACCACCAACACGCTCAAGCGCCAGGAAAAGGTCGACTTCAGCACCACCACATTCGTCCAGACCGGCGCCTTGCTGGTGCGCGCCGACAGCGGCGTGAAAAAGGCAACCGACCTGGCCGGCAAGAAGCTTTCGGTGGTCGCCGGCACGACGACCCAAAAGCGCGTCACCGAGGCGCTGGCCAACGCGAAGATCGCCGCCGAAGTGCTGCCCTTCAAGGATCGCGAGGATGCCTTCAAGGCGCTGGAAGAGGGCAAGGCGCAGGCCCTGGCCGGCGACCGGATCGTGCTGGTCGGCCTGGTCGGGCGCGATCCGTCGCGCACGCGCTTCGCCCTGCTAGACGAGGACTTCTCGCTGGAGCCCTATGCCTTCGCGCTGCGCCGCGGCGATCCGGACTTCCGCCTGGCGGTCAATCGCGCCCTCGCGGTGACCTACCGCTCGGGCGCCATCGCCTCGATCTTCGATCGCTGGTTCGCGCCCTTCAAGCCCAGCGACGTGCTGGTCGCCATCTACGGGCTCAACTCGATGGAAGAGTAAGGTAGCCGGCGACCCGGATTTCGCTTTCGGGTCGCCGTATCGCCGGCGCCGACTTTATTGCCTGACGGCGCCAGGTTGGTTCAAAATGTCGCACCCTCCGGTTCAGCCCATTTCAAGGACATCGTTCATGTTCGGCCCGCCCAAGATCCTGACCCCCTTTCTCATTGTCGCCGCGGCCCTGCTCACCGCCTGTTCTGATCCGAAGCAGGCAGCGCCGAAACCGGTACCCGAGGTGGGCTTCATCACCGTGGCGCCGCGCGATACGCCCGAGGTTGCAAACTTCGTCGCCCAGACCGAAAGTTCGCGGCAGGTGGAAATTGTTGCCCGCGTCGCCGGATTCCTCGACAAAATTGCTTACGCGGAAGGATCATTCGTCAAGGAAGGTCAGGTGCTGTTCCAGATCGACCCGAAACCCTTCAAGGCGCAGCTCGATTCGGCGCAAGGCGAACTGGGCGCGCAGCAGGCGCGCCTGACGACGGCCACCGCGCAGCTGAAGCGGGTCAAGCCGCTGGCCGAGCAGAACGCCCTGTCGCAGGCAGACCTCGATCGCGCCACGGGCGAGTTCGAGATGGCCACCGCCGCCGTGCATTCGGCGCAGGCCAAGGTGCAGGAGGCCCAGCTCAACCTCGACTACACCACCGTCAAGTCGCCGGTCAGCGGCTCCACGGGCCGCGCCTTGCAGCGCGAGGGCGCCTACGTCGGTGGCGCGGCGGAAACCTCCCGTCTGACCTATGTCGCCGCACTCGATCCGATCTGGGTCACTTTCAGCATCTCGCAGAATCAGATGGAAGACAACCAGCGGCGACTCGCTCAAAAACAGCTGGTCGCACCTCCCGACAGGAATTATGCGGTCGAACTGATCCTGCCAGGCAACCGGATCTATCCGCACCGTGGCCGAATCAACTTCGCCGACCCGTCATTCAGCCAGGATACCGGTTCCTTCATGGTACGAGCCGCAATACCCAACCCGGACAAGGAGTTGCGACCCGGCATGTTCGTCAACGTCAACGTGCATGGCGCGATCCGCCCCAATGCCATAGCCTTGCCGCAGCTGGCTGTCCACCAGGGGGCGCGCGGACACACTGTCGTCCTGGTCAACGCGAAAGACCAGGCAGAAGTCCGCCCGGTAGTGGTGGGGCCGTTCGTCAATGACAAGGAGATCGTCATCGAGAAAGGCCTGAAGGCGGGTGACCGCGTCATCGTCGATGGCTTCGCCCGGATTGCCCCGGACATTCCTGTCAAGCCGGTGCCCGCCGGAAAAACAGCAGAACAGGATGCTTCCGCTGCCAAGACCAAAAAGTAAGCCGCGCACATGTTCACTCACTTCTTCATCGCCCGACCGATCCTGTCGTCAGTCATCTCGTTGCTGATCGTGCTGGCCGGGGCTGTATCCATGTCGGTCGCGCCGATCGAGCAGTATCCGGACATGGCGCCGCCGCAGATCCAGGTGACTGCCCGTTATCCCGGTGCGACCGCCGAGGTCATCGCCAACACCGTCGCCGCACCACTTGAGGCGCAGATCAACGGCGTTGACAACCTCCTGTACTTTTATTCGACGAGCTCGTCCAGCGGCAACGTGACCGTCAACGTCCTGTTCAAGCCAGGTACCAACACCGACATCAACCAGGTCAATGTGCAGAACCGCGTCAGCCAGGCCACGTCACAGCTGCCGTCCGCCGTAGTGCAGCAGGGCATCACCGTGGACAAGAAATCGTCGAGTTTCATGATGGTCTTCTCGGTATATTCGCCCGACGAAAGTTACGACCAGACTTTCATCGACAATTTCGCCAACCTGAGTATTCTCGAGGAACTCAAGCGCATTCCCGGCGCCAACCGGGCCTCGGTGTTCGGTGTCGCCGACATCGCCATGCGCGTCTGGCTGCGCCCCGACCGCATGGCGGAACTGGGCGTCACCACACAGGAAGTTGCCAACGCCATCCAGAGTCAGAACCAGACCTTCGGCATCGGCCAGCTTGGCGCCCTGCCCATGCTGCCCGACGTGCAGCAGTCCTTCGTGGTCACTGCACAAGGCCTGCTGACCAAGCCCGAGGAATTTGCCGAGATCATCATCCGGGCTTCGCAGCAAGGCTCGGCTACCGTGCGCCTCAAGGACATCGGGCGGGTCGAAATGGCCAAGCGCGACTACGGAATTGCCAGCCGGATCAATGGCAAAACCGGCACCACCATTGCCATTTACCAGCAGCCCGGCGCCAATGCCATTGAAACCGCCAAGGCCGTGCGGGCGCGCCTGGAAGAACTGAAGAAGACCTTCCCCCCGGGAATGGACTACAAGGTCGTTCTCGATACCAGCCTGTTCACCCTCAACTCGATCGACAAGGTGGTTCACACCTTCTTCGAAGCCGTGATCCTCGTCGTGCTGGTGGTTTTCGTCTTCCTGCAGACGCTGCGCGCTACGGTCATCCCCATCCTGGCCGTGCCTGTCTCCATCATCGGCACTTTCGTCGGCATGTACCTGTTCGGCTTCTCGATCAACATGCTGACCATGTTCGGCATGATCCTGGCGATCGGCCTGGTCGTCGACGATGCCATTGTCGTGGTCGAGACGGTCGAGGCCAACATGACGACCAAGCACATGTCGCCGTTCGAGGCGGCCAAGCAGGCGATGACGGAAATCGCCGGGGCGCTGATTTCGATCGTGCTGGTGCTGCTCGCGGTATTCCTGCCCGTAGCCTTCCTCGGTGGCGTGACCGGCACGCTGTACAAACAGTTTGCCGTCACCATTGCGATCTCCATGGTGGTCTCGGGCATCATGGCCCTGACCCTGTCCCCGGCTCTCGCCGCCATCATCCTCAAGGCACACCATGGCGAGAAGAAGGGCTTCTTCCTCTGGTTCGAAAACACGTTCGAGGGCGTGCGTCAGGGTTACATGGCCGGTGTCGCCAAGATCATCGGCAACCCGGTGCGCGGCATTGCCGCCTTCGTGGCGGTTCTCGCCGGCATTCTCCTGATGTTCAAGGTCGTACCCTCCAGCTTTGTGCCGGATGAAGACCAGGGATATTTCTTCACCATTGTCGCGGCGCCGGATTCGGCCAGTCTTAACGTCATCAGCAATCTCACGCGCGATATCGAGAAGAAAGTACTGGCCGACCCGTCGGTTCAGGATGTTGCGACCGTGAATGGGTACAACCTGATCGACGGGCAATACCAGAACAATACGGCCGTACTCTTCGTTTCGCTCAAACCCTTCGAGGAGCGCGGCGATCCGTCACTGCTCTCCTTTGCCGCACTCGACCGGCTTAACGCCGGATTCGCAAAGATGCGCGACGGCTTCGCCTTTGCGATCAACCCGCCCTCCATCCCGGGCATGGGCACCACCGGCGGTTTCGAGTTTTACATTCAAGACCGTTCCGGCAGAACTTCCTCTTTTCAACAGGAAAAACTGCAGGCTTTTCTGGCCAAGGCGCGTCAGCGTCCCGAACTGCAAGGCGTCAGCAGCACATTCAAGGCGACGTCACAGCAACTGTTCCTCGACCTCAACCGGAGCAAAGCCGAGCTTCTGGGCGTACCCGTATCGACGGTCTTCGAGACTGTGCAAGCCTACTTTGGTTCACAGGTCGCCGGTCAGTTCAGCCAGTACAGCCGCGTCTGGTGGGTCATGATCCAGGCCGATGCCGAGTTCCGTGCCCGTCCTGAAGACTTCGACAAGGTCTACATCAAATCCAGCAAGGGGATCATGGTGCCGCTGTCCACCTTGGTGACGGTCAGCTATGTGCCCGCTCCGAAGATGGTCACCCGGTTCAACGGCTTCCCGGCAATGAAGGTCACCGGCAATCCGGCTTCAGGCTACAGTTCGGGGCAGGCGTTGCAGGCCATCGAGGATGTCGCCAACGAAGAGCTCGGCGAAGGCTTCAGCTACTCCTGGGCCGGCCAGGCCCTGCAGGAAAAAGGCGCCGGCAGCACTTCGTCGTCGGCCTTCATCTTCGGCATCATCGTCGTCTTCCTGCTCCTGGCCGCCCAGTTCGAAAAATGGACGCTGCCGGTGGCGGTGGTGCTGACGGTGCCCTTCGCGATACTCGGGGCGCTGTTGCTGACCTGGGCGCTGGGTCTGGAAAACGATGTGTATTTCCAGGTCGGCCTGGTGACGCTGGTGGGGCTGGCGGCCAAGAACGCGATCCTGATCGTCGAGTTCGCCATCGAGCGCGTGCATAAGGGCATGGCCATCCGCGAGGCGGCGATCGAAGCTGCAGGGCTACGACTGCGTGCGATTGTGATGACCTCCTTCGCCTTCATCCTCGGCTGCGTGCCACTGGCCATCGCCACCGGTCCCGGCGCCAACAGCCTGCGCGCCATCGGTACCGGCGTCATCGGCGGCATGTTGTTTTCGACCCTGATTGCCATTTTCTTCGTCCCGCTGTTCTTCACGCTGCTGGAAACCTGGAGCGCGCGCCGTTCGGTGAAGTCCGCGCCGCCCGCCGGCGGGGAGGAGCACTGACATGCGAGCGCTGAAGAAAACCCTGCGTACCCCGCTGCTGGCCATCGCCCTGGCCGGTGTGCTCGGCGCCTGCACCGTCGGTCCCGACTTTCTGCGACCGGCGATCGACCTGCCGGCCGCCTGGCGCGTCGACTATCCGCAGGCCGCCGAATTGGCCAACCAGCGCTGGTGGCAGCAGTTCCGGGACCCGGTGCTCGACGAACTGATCGAAACCGCGCTGCGCGAGAACTACGACATCCGCATTGCCGCGGCCCGGGTCGACCAGTACCTCGGGCAGCTCTCCACCACCCGTTCGCAATTCTTTCCGCAGATCGGCTACGGCCTCGACGCCAGCCGCAACCGCGAATCGGAAGTCGGCGTGACCCCGCTGCCGGCCGGCGCCGACCCCTGGTACAAGCTCTACCAGGGCACCGTCAGCGCCGCCTGGCAGATCGACCTGTTCGGCCGCGTGCGCCGCCAGAGCGAGGCGGCGCAAGCCCGCGTCTATGCCAGCGAGCAGGGCCGGCGCGGCACGCTGCTGACGGTGGTCTCCGGCGTCGCAGCCAGCTATATCACGCTGCGCGCGCTCGACCGCCAGCTGGTGATCGCCCGCGCCACCGCTGCCAACCACGAAGACTCGCTGCGCATTTTCAGGCTGCGCTTCTCCGGCGGCGTGGTCTCGCAAGTCGAGGTATCCCAGGTCGAGTCGCAGTACCAGCAGGCGATGCAGGCGATTCCGCAGATCGAACGGCAGGTCGCGGCGCAGGAGAACCTGCTGTCGGTGCTGCTCGGTCGCGCCCCCGGCCCGATCCGGCGCGGTCGCGGCATCGAGGAGCTTGCGGTGCCGGCAATCCCGCCGGGCCTGCCCTCGTCGCTGCTCGAGCGCCGTCCCGACGTGCTGCAGGCCGAGCAGAACCTGGTCGCCGCCAACGCCAACATCGGCGTCGCCCGCTCGCTCTACTTTCCGACCATTTCCCTGACCGGCCTGCTCGGTTCGCTGAGCGCCGCCGCCAGCGACTTCATGACCGGGCCGGCGCGGATTGCCGCCGCCGCCGCCGGCCTCGGCGGGCCGATATTCACCTTCGGCAACATCGAGGGCCAGGTGCTTTCCGCGGAAGCCTTCGAGCGCGAGGCGCTGGCCAGCTACCAGCGGGCGATACTGGACGCGCTGCGCGATACCAACGACGCCCTGACCGGCGCGCAGAAGGCCGCCGAAGCCTACGCCGCGCAGAAGGCGCGGGTCGCTGCCCTGCGCGAATACGCGCGGCTGTCGCGGCTGAGGTACGAGAACGGCGCGGCCAGCTATGTCGATGTGCTGTATGCCGAGAACGAATTGTTCGCCGCCGAGCTGTCGGCCATGAACGCAGCGGCGGACCGCCTGATCCAGCTGGTCGGTACCTATCGCGCACTCGGTGGCGGCTGGGTCGATGGCGTCGACCCGGACAAGGCGGCAGGAGAGGCGAAGAAACCCCCGCAGTCCTGATCCGGCATAGCTTCGGCAATTGGCATTGCGGGCCGGAACGCCTCGACGAACCGTAGCCTTGATCAGTTGCACGCCCTGACTCCGCTACAATAGCCTCCCGACTTCACCGGGATAGTCTTGGGCCACGCCTGCCGGATTTTGATGCAACGACATTCCAGACTCCGTTATCTATTGATGCTGCTCTCGCTGGCCGCGGCTTCGTGCTCGACGGTGTGGCCGGAGTACGAGCGGCCGCCGCTCGATCTGCCGGCGGCACCGGTCGAACCGGCCAAGCCGCTTTCGATCGACCGCCAGTGGTGGAAGGCCTTCGAGGATCCGGCCCTCAACGCGCTGGTTGAAGAGGCCTTGCTGCACAACTGGGATCTCGCCAAGGCAGCGGCCAATGTCGCCGAGGCCAAGGCGGCGGCGGCTTCGGCAAGATCCCTGCTCACGCCGCGCGTCGATGGCGGGGTCACTGCCTACTCATCGCAGCGCCAGCTGGAACTGGGCTCGAAGGAGTTCGACGATGTCGTCTCCACCGGCACCGTCGGTTTGGCCGTCAGCTGGGAAATCGACCTGTGGGATCGCATCCGCCAGATGAACGATGCCGCGCTGGCGCGCTTTGCCGCTACCGAGCACGCGCGCAATGCCACAACCCTGTCCATTTCCACGCTGGTCTCAGATGCCTGGTTTCAGCTGCGCATACTGGATGCCAAGCTGGTGGTCACCCGCGCCGCTGCGGCCAGCCTGAAAACCGTGACCGAGCTCGAATACCGGCGCTGGAAGGCCGAAGTGGGCACCGAAATGGCCTACATCCAGAGCCTGGCGGAATTCAAGGCCACCGAAGCGCGCGTGCCGGTCATCGAAGAGGGAATATCCAGGACCGAACTGGCACTGAAGCACCTTGTCGGGCGCAGCCCGCGCCGGATGGGGGACGATATGCCGCGCCCCGCGCCCTTGAAGCGTCCGGGTGAAGACCTGCCGCAAGGGTCCATGCCGACCGTCCCGCAGACGCCGCGCGAGGTCGACTCGATCCTGCTGCTGCGCCGCCCGGACGTGGCTTCGGCCGAGTTGCTGCTGGTTGCCGCGCATGCCGACGTCAACAGCGCGCGCGCCGAGTTCTATCCGCGGCTGACGCTTTCGCTGCTGGCCGGATTCGTCGCCTCGACCTCCAGCGCGGTATCCGGCATGCCGCTATTCTGGGAGGCGGGCGCCGGCCTGGTCGGGCCGATTTTCGACGGCGGCCTGGTGCAGTCGAAAGTCGATGCCGCCGAGGCACGGCGGCAGAAGGCGCTGGCCCACTACCAATATACGGTCTCGCTGGCATTCGGTGAAGTCTACAAATCGCTAAGACTGATGGACAATGCCGATAGCCAGTTCAAGTCGATCCAGGAAGAACTCACGGTGCGCAAACGGTCCATCGTGCTCGCCGAAAAAAGCTACGACGCCGGGCGCACCAGCAAGTTCGAGGTGCTGGCGGAAACCGTCAAGGCGCTGAATTCCGCCACGCTGCTGGCCGAAGCAAGATTCAACCAACTGTCTGCCCGAAGCCAGTATTACAAGGCCCTGGGAGGAGGTTTCTGATGCTGTTCCATGTCTATGACGAACCCGTACCCGAGGGCTACTACAGTGTCGAGCCCTTCGACCTCTACCGCAAGATACTGGACGCCGACTGGCTGCTCTACATCCTGTTGCCCCTGCTTGCCCTGATCATCGTCGTGCTGCTGATGCTCGCGTGGCGCGTCCATGAAATACCGGCGCACAAGGCCGACCACAAGAAAATGCGCCAGGTGGAACTGGTCAGCGCCCTGACCCTGCTCGGCCTGCTCGAACACTGGGTCTGGGCCGTCGCCCTGTTCATCGCCTACATGGACTGGCAGGCGGCCGAGGACTGGCTGGTCGGCATCCTGCGCCGCGCCAGGATCGATGACCGTGCCGGAGCCGTCCCGCCGGCGCCGACTTCCGCGCCCGCCGCCGCGGCACCGATCGCGCCGCCCGTTGCAGTACCCGTCGCTGCACCCGCCGCAGGGCCCGCAGCCTCCGCGCCGCCCCGTCAGGAGCCCACGGCATGAAGCTGACCCTCGTCCCTTACCTGCTGATCTGCTGGCTGCTGGTCAAGTACGGCGTGGTCAAGAAGACGGCCGGCAATTTCGTCGCCATGGGCCTCGGCGCGGTGTTCATCCTGTTCATGCTGCTGACCTTCACGCGCTATTTCGCCTTCATCGATCTCACCGCCACGACCACCGTCAAGGCGCCGAGCATCGTCCTCAACTCGCCCGCCGGCGGCGAAATAGAAAAGATCTTCGTCACCCACAACCAGAAACTCAAGGCCGGCGACCCGGTTTTCAAGTTCAAGACCGACCGCTACGAAATCCAGATGGCCGCCAAGAAGGCCGAAAAATCGCGCCTGCAGACACAATTGAAGAAACTCGAGGTCGACCAAAAGCGCCTGGCCGGGTTGCGCGGCGACGTCGTGCCGCAGGCCGAATACGATGCCAAGGTCGCCGAGGTGGAGAACCAGCGCGAACTCGTCATCAAGGCCGAGCAGGACATCGCCGACCTGCAATGGAAAGTCGATCGCGCGCTGGTCACGGCGCCGGTCGACGGCCGCGTCGTGGTGCAATACACCTCGGAGGGGCAGTTCTTCGGCGAACAACGGCCCTCGGCCTTCGTCATGTTCTCCGACAAGAAGTTCATCGAGCTGCGCATCCCCGACCAGGTCTACGAATACATCAAGACGCATGCCTTTGCCGAGTTCTATGTCGACACCTATCCGGGAAAGATCTTCCGCGCCCGCGTGCACAGCGTCACGCAGGCAACCGGCGAGGCACAGGGCGACCTGTTCGGCGGCCGCCCCGACATGGTCAGCCAGCACATCCAGCGCAACCAGAACGAGGTCGGCCGCACCGTGATCCTCGAGTTCACCGAGCCGGAAGGCATCTACATTCCCGTCGGCGCCACCGGCAAGGCCTGGATCTCCGCCGAGAAGCCCTACCACATCCTGGGCTTCCTTGACGTCGTCATCGGCGCACTGCTGCGTTTCGCCGCCACCGAATCCTATCTGAAGGCCATGTGATGACGCAGGTCCGTCGGCGCACGCGCCAAAGCCAATTTCTGCCCGTCGCCGCAGCCGGCATCCTGCTCGCCGGCTGCGCCCCGATCGGCGTGACCGAGGTTTCGTCTTCCCATTACCGCTTGCCCGCCGGCACGACGGTCGTCGTCCGACAAACCATTGCGATTCCTCCGGGAACCGCCCACGTCACCCTGCAGGATGGGCAGGTCGTCACCATCGACCGCCTGCGCCGCTATGAACCTTTCTGCGAACTCGAGGTCGATGACGTCCTGGAAAGCGAACAGCAGGTGCGCCAAGGACGATTTGCCGCGACGCAGATCATTCGGCAGCAAGAGCTGGGGGCGAAGCGTTCGCCGACGCTGCTGGCAGCCAGCACGGTCACCGCAAGTGAAAGCGACACCGCAAATGCGACATGGACTCTTGCCTCATGGGACAACCCCTTGAGGCTCAACCAGGTGCATCTGCGATTGCAATCCGCCGCGCAGCCGCAGGTGCGCGAGCTGCGCTGCGCGGGAGGCTGGGCCTTCACATCGACCGTGGCCTATCCGACACTGGCCGAAATGAACCGCGCGCTTGGTGCGCTTATCGGCATCGAGATCAACTGATGGCATGCTGCAATTTCTGATCTCGGCCGACAAGCAATGACATCAACTATCAACTGATGCTGCGTCGCACAACTGTAACAAAATACTGTTTGAATGACAAATGTCCTGCCGATGCGAACATAGCAACGGGGCAAATCCATGATCGACGCACGCGACTATCTGATACATGAAACCCTGCGCAACGGCCTTGCGGTATGCATCCGTGCGGTGCGCCCGAAGGACGGCGATCTGCTGGTCGAGGCCTTCCACAAGCTCGACCCCGAATCCATCTATCTGCGCTTTTTCGGGCCAAAAAAGGAAATTTCGGCGGCGGAATTGAAAAACCTCCGCGAAGCCGATTTCGATACCCGCGTCATCCTGGTCTGCACCGTGCAGGAGAGCGGTCGTGAAATCGTCATCGCCTCGGGTACCTATGTGCGCTGCGGGGACGCCGTTGCGGAAGTCGCCTTTCTAGTCGAAGAGGATTACCACCGGCTCGGCATCGCCCGCCGCCTGCTCACCCATCTCGGAAAAATCGCCACGGCCGCCGGCATCCGGACATTCGTCGCCGAAGTGCTGCCGCACAACACCGCCATGCTCGGCGTCTTCGGGCGCTGCGGCTGGCCGATGACCACGCACAGCGCCGACGGCGTCATCCACATCAGCCTTGATCTCACTCCATCGGAGCCGCAACAATGAGCAATCCGCATGTCAAGTACCAGCGCCTGATCGATTTCTGCAAGACCCTGCCGCCGACCACCGTGGCCGTCGCCCACCCCTGTGATGAAAGCTCGCTGTCAGGTGCCATGGATGCGGCAAAAATGGGGCTGATCGTGCCCATCCTCGTCGGCCCGAAGGACAAGATCGAAGCCACCGCGCAGAAATTCGGCATCGATCTCGGCGCCACCGAGATCGTCGATGCACCCTACAGCCAGGCCTCTGCCGCGCGGGCCGTCGAGCTGGTGCGCGAGGGCCGCGCCGAGGCGCTGATGAAGGGTAGCCTGCATACCGACGAACTGATGGGCGCCGTCGTCCGCCGCGAAACCGGGCTGCGCACCGCGCGCCGCGTCAGCCACTGCTTCGTGATGGACGTCCCCAGCTACGGCGAAACGCTGATCGTCACCGATGCCGCCGTGAATATCGCGCCGACGCTCAAGGAAAAGGTCGACATCACCCAGAATGCCATCGACCTTGCCCACGACCTGCAGTTCGACGAAGTCCGCGTCGCACTGCTCTCGGCGATGGAGACCATCAACCCCGACGTACCTTCGACGATCGAAGCCGGCGCCCTGTGCAAGATGGCGGATCGCGGGCAGATCACCGGCGCCATCCTCGACGGCCCGCTGGCGCTCGACAATGCGATCAGCCTGGAATCGGTGGCGATCAAGAAGATCGACTCGCCGGTAGCCGGCCGCGCCAACGTCCTGGTGGTGCCCGACCTCGAAGCGGGCAACATGCTGGCCAAGAGCCTGTCCTTCCTCGCCGGCGCCGACGCGGCGGGCATCGTGCTCGGCGCCCGGGTGCCGATCATCCTGACCAGCCGCGCCGATTCGGTGATGACGCGCCTGGCCTCCTGCGCCGTCGCCGTGATGGTGGCCAATGCACGGCGCGGGAATGCGGCGAAGATCGTCTAGGCCGCGGCAGCCGCCACAGGTTTCCATTACGCACCACACCATGCAATCCGCAGATTAGGAGCATCACCATGTCCAGCACAACCAGCAAAACCACGGCTGCGGCCAAGCCGGCGTCCGCCATGCCCTTCGGCATGAATCCGTTCATCCAGGCCTGGGGCCCCGTCGGTGAATACGTGGTCGACGCGACGCAGCGCACCATCCTGTTCTGGGATCTGCTGCGCCAGCGCAGCGAGCAGTACTACGCGCAAAAGGCCAAGGCGGTACCGCACGTGCTCAACTTCGACGCCGAACTGGTACTTGATGCCCGTACCTTCAAGCGGCCGGCCAACTACCTGCTGGTGCGCATCAAGCCCCCGGCGGGCGTTAGCATCGATCCAAAAAAGCGCCCCTTCGTCGTGGTCGACCCGCGCGCCGGTCATGGTCCGGGCATCGGCGGCTTCAAGGCCGACAGTGAAATCGGCGTGGCGCTGCGCGCCGGACATCCCTGCTACTTCGTCGGCTTCACTCCCGAGCCGATGCCGGGGCAGACCATCGAGGACATCATGCGCGCCGAGGCGGTGTTCCTCGAAAAGGTCATCGCCCTCCACCCGCAAGCCGAGGGCAAGCCCTGCGTCATCGGCAACTGCCAGGCCGGCTGGGCCGTCCTGCTGGTTGCCGCGGTCCGGCCGGAGCTGTTCGGCCCGATCATCGTTCCCGGCTCGCCCCTGTCCTACTGGGCCGGAATCGAAGGCGAGAATCCGATGCGCTACACCGGGGGCCTTTCGGGCGGCAGCTGGGTGACGGCGCTGACCAGCGACCTGGGCAACGGCAAATTCGATGGTGGCCATCTGGTCAAGAACTTCGAAAACCTCAACCCGGCCAACACGCTGTGGAGCAAGAACTACGACATCTGGTCGAACGTCGACAAGGGCGCCGAGCGCTTCCTCGAATTCGAGAAATGGTGGGGCGGCCACGTCAACCTCAATGCCGAGGAAATCCAGTGGATCGTCGACCAGCTGTTCATCGGCAACAAGCTGGCCACGGGTGAAATCGTCACCAGCGACGGGCAGCCCATCGACCTGCGCAACATCCGTTCGCCGATCATCTGTTTCTGTTCCAAGGGCGACAACATCACGCCGCCGCAGCAGGCCCTGGGCTGGATCGCCGACCTGTACGGCGAGGTCGATGATATCCGCGCCTGCGGCCAGACCATCATCTATGCCATCCACGAAAGCGTCGGCCATCTCGGCATCTTCGTCTCGGGTGGCATCGCCAAGAAGGAACACAACGAATTCGCCTCCAACATCGATCTGATCGACATCTTGCCGCCCGGGCTCTATGAAGCGGTGATGACGCCGAAATCGGCTGCCGACGACAATCCGGAGCTGGTGGTCGGGGACTGGATCGTGCGCTTCGAGCCGCGCAGCATGGATGACATCCGCGCCGTCGTCCGGCCCGATCCCGAGAACGATCGCCGCTTTGCCGCCGCGCAACGGGTGTCGGAAATCAATCTCGGTCTGTATCGAACCTTGCTGCAACCCCTGGTGCAGGCCTCGACCAACGAGCAGACCGCCGAACTGATGAAGAAGCTCAATCCGTCGGAACTGCCCTTCGAGATTTTCTCCGACCGCAACCCGCTGATGCACCTGGTGGCCCAACTCGCCGAACAGGTTCGCCAGCAGCGCCAGCCGGCATCCCCCGACAATCCGCTGCTCGAATGGCAGGGGAAGGTATCGGAGGCGATCGTCGGTGCTCTCGACGGCTACCGCGACATGCGCGACAAGACCATGGAGCAGATCTTCCTGGCGACCTACAGCTCCCCGCTGCTGCAGACGCTGGTGGGAGTTCCGGCGTCCGATGAACCGCGCAAACGGCCGGAAGCAGACCCGAAGCGCATCGCCTTCATCCAGAAGCGGATTGCCGAACTGAAGGCGCGCATCGCCGAGGGCGGCGTGCACGAAGCGACGATCCGCAGCCTGGTATTCATCGGTCTGGCCGGAGAGGGTGTCGATGAACGGGCATTCAACGAACTGAAGAAAATCCGCGCCGAGAACAGCGGCATGGCACTGCCGGAGTTCAAGCAGATGCTGCGCGAGCAGTTCTTCAGCCTGCTGCTCGACCAGGACACGGCGCTCGCCGCCATTCCGAAGATGTTGCCGGCCGATGCCGCCAGGCGCACAAAAGCCCTGGAAGCCATCCGCCGCACCGTGCAAGCCGCGGGCAAACCGACCGGCGAACGCGCCGAACGCCTGGCGATCATCGAGAAAATGTACGGTGCCGCCAAGCAGGACAAGGCACCGGCAAAAGTCCCGGCGGCCCGCAAACCCGCAAAACCCGCCAAAACCTCGGCCAAAACCGAAAGGAAAGCGTAATGGGCAACAAAACGCGTCGCCCCATCCTTGAAGGCAAGAAGGCCCTGGTCGTCGGCATCGCCAACGAACATTCGATCGCCTACGGTTGCGCCCGGGCGTTCCGCGAGGCCGGGGCCGATGTCGCGATCACCTACCTCAACGACAAGGCAAAGCCGCACGTCGAACCTCTCGCCCAGGCCGTCGAATCACCCCTGTTTCTGCCGCTCGACGTATCCAAACCCGGCGACATCGAAGCCCTGTTCAAGCGGATCAGGAAGGAATGGGGGCAACTGGACATCTTCGTACATTCCATCGCTTCGGCAAAGAAGGAAGACATCAAGGGCGGGTTGATCGACTGTTCGGCCGAAGGCTTCGCCATGGCGATGGATATCTCGGTGCACTCCTTCATCCGCATGGCCAGACTGGCGGCGCCGCTGATGAAGGATGGCGGCTCCATGTTCGCCATGAGCTACCACGGCGCGGCGAAAGTGGTGCCCAACTACAACGTGATGGGCCCGGTCAAGGCGGCGCTCGAAGCCTCCTGCCGCTACCTCGCCTACGAACTCGGTCCGCGCAAGATCCGCGTCCATCCGATTTCCCCCGGGCCGCTCAAGACCCGCGCCGCCTCCGGCCTCAAGGACTTCGACATGCTGCTCAACCAGGCCATGGCGCGGGCGCCGGTCGGCGAGCTGGTCGACATCATGGACGTCGGCTTCGCCTGCGCCTACCTCGCCAGCCCCTATGCCCGCCGCATGACCGGCGACACGGTGTATGTCGACGGCGGCATCAACATCATGGCCTGAGCACCGCCCGGAACCGGCGTCCGCCCGCTCTGAAAAGTCGGCGCTGGCGGTGCGGCGATTCACCCGCAAGGGACCGGGTATTTCCTGCGCCTCAACGGCGTCTCAAAGGTAACGCGCTGCGTCATCGATATCGAGTTTTTTCGGCGGCGGCAGGTCCGCGCGGAGAACGCGAACCAGGATGAAGGCCCGGGTCGTCGGCTTGGACCCCGTGATTTCGGCGACGGCGAAATCGATATCGAACGCCTCTTCCGTACTGCCTTCGTCGACTACCAGGTTCATCCGGCTCAGGTGCAGGCGTTTCGAGTCAAAATGTATGTAACGCTGCGGGTTGCCGAGCACGTCCGCCAGGGTTTCGAGCTCAGCTTCCAGCACCGAATCACCGCCCCCCAGCGCTTCCATTTGCCGCTCGTTCTCCAGCAGTTCCGCCTCCAGCCTGGCCTGCTCGCTTTTCGCTGCCGGTGCCTCGCCAAGCATCGACCCCAGGCCGGGGCCATGTTGCTGCAGCAGCCTCAAACGCGACCGCATCAGCGAACGACTGGTCTGCAGATCCTGCCTCTCCTCGCGCTCCTCACCGATCCGGAACATGGCCTGGGACAGGAGATATTCGAATATCTCGACGCCGATGACCCGGCGCAGGCGCCGTTCATCGGATTCGCACAGTCGCGCGCGATGATCCGAGAAGCTCGCGCTGGTCTGGGCCACGTCGCGCCGCACCGTATCCCCCTGCAATGCCATGCCGAACACCTGCTGAACCTTGAATCGCATCCCGAGCGCCGCGTACGCCGCGTCGATTTCCGGATGGTTGTCGAACAGCCCGCGCAGATTGTCCGAATCGCCGAGTACCTGCTGGATATCCGCCGGGGCCACGAAAAATGCCCGCAAGACCGGATCGGCCGACCAGGCACCCGGTGCAAGGAGCTGCGCGGCCGGCAGCGACAATAGCTGCGGGCGCAGGAACCTGGCGGTGGTTTCGATGGCCGGCACCAGGCGCTTGCGACAATCCGGGAGCAGTTTGAGCTTGGGATTGGTCACGGTAATGGCTTTCTCCAGCGCCCAATCCATCATTTCCGGGGATACATGGTCCGGATCGAACTGCCCCTGACGGTTCTTGAACCAGTCGAGAATACCCATGGCATCACCCCTGCAACCGAAGTAATGCGGGCAATCCTATCACCTCCGGTCGCGGCCGCAGCATCGCCCGCGGCATCTCCGGACCCGCGGCGCCCCGCGTGCGGAACGATGCCGGCGGCGAAGTCGCGCGGTGGCAAAAGCGCGAAACATCCAATGCGGAACACTGTTGCCAATTCGTTCCGGATTGATCAAGATCACGGGCATGAATGCCGCCGCATTTCTTGTCCGCCTGGTATCTGCCTTTCCGCTGCTGGCGACGCTGCGCAGCTACCGGCTGGTCTGGTTGGGCAAGGATTCGATTGCCGGTCTCTCGGCCTGCATCGTTTCGATTCCGTCGGTGATCGCCTACGCCGAGCTGGTGCACCTGCCGCCGATCGCAGGGCTTTACGCCGCGCTCGCGGCGGCGATCGGCTACGCCCTGTTCTCCAGTTCGCGGCACGTCATCGCCGGACCGGATGCGGCGATCGGCCTGCTCGCCGGTTCGGCGATCCTGCCACTGTCGGGCGGCGATCCGGCCCGCATCGTCGCCCTGGCGGCGGCGCTGGGCATGCTCTCGGGGATCGTCCTGCTGCTCGCCGCGGCGCTCAAGCTGGGGGTCATCGCCGACCTGCTGTCGCGTCCGGTGCTGATCGGCTACCTCAACGGAGCGTCGCTGGTGCTGGTCGCCACGCAACTGGGCAAGATGTTCGGCATCAAGACCGAAGGGGAGGAGTTTTTCCAGGTCGTATTCACGGTGTTCGGCAAACTGGCCGAGACGCAGGTGCCGACCTTCGTGCTCGGCGTGCTGCTGGTCGGGCTGTTGACAGGACTGGCGCGCTGGCTGCCGCGGATTCCCGGAGCGCTGGCGGTCTGTGCCGTGGCGATTGCCGCCACCCTCGTCCTCGACCTCGGCGAGTACGGCATTGCACTGGCCGGCGAGGTTCCGTCCGGGGTACCGCACTTGAGCCTACCCGCCTTGCGCTGGGCCGATGTCGCGGCACTGGCGCCGGCGGCGGTAGCGATCGCCTTCCTGGCCTTTTCGGACGGCATCCTGCTGGCGCAAACCTTTGCCGAAAAAAATGGCTACGAGGTAAGTCCCAACCGCGAACTGGTCGCATTGGGCGCGGCGAACCTGCTCGCCGCGGTCTGGCAAGGGTTTCCGGTTTCGGCCAGCCAGTCGCGCACCTCGGTCGTCGATTCGGCCGGCGGCCTGACGCAGGTCGCACAACTGATACTGGCCCTGGGCCTGCTGGTATTCCTGTTTTTCCTCACCGACCTGATCGCGCTGCTGCCGAAAGTCGCCCTCGCTGCGATCCTGATCGTTACCGCGGTCGGCATGCTGGAGGTGGCGTCCCTCAAGCGTCTCTACGCCATCGATCGCGTCGAGGCCGGCATCGCCGTCGGGGTGACCCTGGTGATCCTGGTTGCCGGCGTGGTGCCGGGCATCATCCTCGGCCTGCTGCTGTCGCTGACCATGGTGCTGGTCGGCATTTCGCGCCCTGACGACGCCGTACTGCGCATACGCCGCAGCGATGCCAAATTCCACGATTGCCGCGCGGATGAGGAGGAAACGGATACGGTTCCCGGCTTGCTGGTCTATCGGCTCTACGCGCCGCTGATTTTCGCCAATGCCAGGCATGTTGTTACCCGGATCCGGGAGCTGGTCGCCGCGGCGGACCCGCCCGTCAAGTGGCTGGTGATCGACGCCCAGGCGATCCATGACATGGACGTGACCGCCGCGCAGCGATTCGCGGAACTCGATCGGGAGCTCGCGGAAAGCGGCATCGAACTGAAGGTCGCCGATGCGCCGCGCCCGCTGCTCGAACAGCTCGCCCGGGTCGGCCTGTCGGAAGAAATGGGGCGGCGGGATTTTTTCGTTTCGGTGAAGAAGGCTCTTGAGGCCTTCCGGCAGCAGTTCCCTGCATCGACAGCGGAGTCCGGGACAAGCAGATCCGGAGCGTAACCACGTGCCGAGCTAGGTGGCGGTGCCACCCAGGCTTGCACCGTAGCGTGCGCGCATCCGATCCCTAATTTCACTCATGATGCGCACCGCCCCCTCCTGGCCGAGCGCGACCACGGCCTTGTCCCACAGCTGGTAATGAATCATGGCCAGCGAGTGCAGCTTGGCAAAGGCGGAGGGATTGTCGGTACCGCAGACCAGCTTGTCGTTCTGCAACACACGCTCGATCACGCCGGGGTCGAGTATCCGGATTTGACACAAGGCCGCTTCCTGCAATATCTGATTATCGAGTTGCTCGAATTGCTTGATCCAGCGCAGCTGGACATAGTCGAAGTCGCTCATGTCAGGGTTCCTCGGTTGAAATTGGATGTTTCCGGTACCATCTGTAAGAAGTATACCCCTTGCGGATGGCGACAGCCGGCTCGGCGAGCTGCACATCAATTTGCCAACAGTGGATTGCGACAATGCACAGCGGCTCCACTTGCAGCAAAGGATGAAAAAAACAGTGATGCCCGTTTCACCGGACGAAAATCCACGGCCGCAAGGCCGCCGCACAACCGCCCCGCGCACCCTGGTGCTGTTCAACTACGACTGGGACCGGCTCGGCTTCGGCCGCTGGTCCGCCGAGTTCCCCCACGACCACGCCGGCTTCGACCTGTTCAGCTTCCCCAGCAACGCGCGCCTGCCCGGCTTCGACCTGACGCGTTTCGTCGACCGCCTCGCCCGCCGCGCCCCGCGCGCCGGATGGCAGGCGGTTAGCCCGGATATTTCACCGGCCCCCACGGTTGGGCTATCGAACTATGCTGAACG